>JBLIZK010000166.1:0-6699 GCA_048859825.1 Paludibacter sp. | reverse complement strand
TGCCCGATGTGGCTGTAAGAATCGGTGAAGAGAAGGAGATTCAGGTAAAAGGTAAAACGGTGTGGAAAGGGTAGTATAAAAACGAAAAAGCCACTGCCGATGCCTTTACTGCCGATGGTTGGTTTAAAACGGGTGATGCCGGATTTATGAAAGGTGATGCAATCACATTAACCGAAAGGATTAAGGATTTATTTAAAACCTCGAATGGTAAGTATATTGCACCTCAATCTATTGAAACCAAGCTGGGGATTGATAAATACATTGAACAGGTAGCCGTAATCGGTGACGAACGAAATTTCGTAACAGCTATCATTGTTCCCTCTATACCGGCATTGGTGGAATATGCTGTAAACCATAAAATTGCTTATTCTGATGTGGATGAATTGTTGCAAAAAGATGCAATCAACACTTTAATTGCAGAACGAATTAAGGAGCACCAAAAGGATATGGCAAATTATGAGCAAATTAAGCGTTTCAAACTGATAAAAAAAGGATTTTCCATTGAAACCGGCGAATTGACAAATACACTGAAAATGCGTCGCGCCGTAATAATGCAAAAATACAAATTACTGATTGAGGAGATGTATTCGGAATCCTGAAACGTGTAAACTATAAGACTAAAAGCACTGGTATTTATTTTATACCGGTGCTTTTTTATTCCTGTTTCCGTTTATAAACCGCTCAAAATCCCATCACAACCAAATGATTTTTAGTAAAATTGTTGTAACTTTGCGCTCCGTATTATAAAAACACAAAATAGAATTATGGCTTCACAGGAAGATGTTTTTAAGAAACTGATTGCACACTGCAAAGAGTATGGGTTTGTTTTCCCATCGAGCGAAATTTATGATGGTTTAGGCGCTGTATACGACTATGGTCAAAATGGAGTGGAACTAAAAAACAATATCAAAAAATACTGGTGGGACAGTATGGTGCTACTCAACGAAAATGTAGTGGGTATTGATGCGGCTATATTTATGCACCCTACTACCTGGAAAGCTTCGGGGCATGTGGATGCGTTCAACGATCCGTTGATAGACAACAAGGATAGTAAAAAACGCTACCGTGCTGATGTATTGATTGAAGATTTACTGGCAAAATACGACGATAAAGTAAACAAAGAAGTTGAAAAAGCCGCCAAACGTTTTGGCGAAAATTTCGATGAAGCAGTTTTTCGTGCCACCAATGAACGTGTCCTCGAAAACCAGGCCAAACGCAATGAAATACATGCGCGTTTTGTACAGGCTTTGAACGATTCGAACCTTGAAGAGTTGAAACAGATTATTGTGGATTATGAGGTTGTTTGTCCGATAAGTGGTACAAAAAACTGGACAGACGTTCGTCAATTCAACCTGATGTTCTCTACTGAAATGGGTTCTACTGCCGATGGGGCATTGAAGATATACCTACGTCCGGAAACAGCTCAGGGAATTTTTGTGAACTTCCTGAATGTTCAAAAAACGGGTCGTATGAAAATTCCTTTTGGTATTGCTCAAATTGGAAAGGCTTTTCGTAACGAAATTGTAGCTCGTCAGTTTATCTTCCGTATGCGCGAATTTGAACAAATGGAAATGCAGTTTTTTGTTCGTCCGGGTGAGGAAATGAAGTGGTTTGAGCACTGGAAGGAATTCCGATTGAAATGGCACAAAGCTCTGGGATTGGGTGACCATAAATACCGTTATCACGACCACGATAAGTTAGCTCATTATGCAAACGCAGCCACCGATATTGAATTTGAAATGCCTTTTGGGTTTAAAGAAGTGGAAGGAATACATTCGCGTACTGATTTCGATTTAAGCAGTCACGAGAAATTTTCAGGGAAAAATATCAAATATTTCGATCCTGAAATTAACCAGTCCTACGTACCATACGTAATTGAAACTTCAATTGGTGTGGACCGTACTTTCCTTTCAATTATGGCAGCATCGTACAAAGAAGAGGCTCTTGAAGGTGGCGATACACGTGTAGTGTTGGCATTACCTCCTGTATTGGCGCCGGTAAAAGTAGCTGTTATGCCATTGGTTAAGAAAGATGGTTTGCCTGAAATTGCCCGCGATATTATCAATAACCTGAAATTCGATTTCAAATGTGCATACGATGAGAAAGATTCAATCGGAAAGCGTTATCGTCGTCAGGATGCTGTTGGTACGCCTTTCTGCGTAACAGTAGACCACCAGACAGCTGAAGATAATTGTGTAACGATACGTCATCGCGATTCAATGCAGCAGGAACGTGTGGCAATTGCTGATTTGCAAAATATCATAGGTGATGCCGTGAATATGAAAAACCTGTTCCGTAAAATAGTCGGCTAATTATTCTTATAAATATTATTGAGAGAAGGCACAAAGGTGATTTTAATGAATTGCTTATGTGCCTTCTTTGTAAGTTGTAAAACTGAAATTATGCGCTTTTTTGACATCACCAATATAATGGTTACGCTTTGGTCGTATCCGTTGAGTTACATTGAGTTTCTCGGTACTGTTTTTGGTTTGCTGGCTGTATGGTTGGCAACCCGTCAGAAACTAGTTTCGTGGCCGCTTGGGTTAGTGAATGTGAGTTGTTTTTTTGTGTTGTTTTATCAGGTTCAGTTATACTCAGGTATGTTGTTGCAGGCATTTTATTTTGTAACAAATATTTATGGATGGGTAATTTGGAAAAGACAAATGAATAATGATGAGGCTCCCATTATGCTTACGTTGAAAACCCGGCTGATTATCATAATGTTGGTTGCTGTATTCACGCTCATTATGGGTTGGATGGTAGTGCATTTGCCCGAAAGCTACCCGCAGCTATTCCCCAATCCGGCTTCGCAGCCTTATTACGATGCTTTTTTAGCGGTATTTAGTATTGCAGGGCAGATTATGCTTACCCGACGAATAGTAGATAATTGGTATGTTTGGATAATTGTAAATGCATTATCGGTGTTTGTTTTTTATCGTCAGGGTTTGTATTTGTTGTCTATTGAATATTTCGTATTTCTACTGCTGGCTGTTAAAGGTGTTTATGATTGGCAGAAAACCATAAAAAAACCGTTGGTTAACGAATAACCAACGGTGCAAAACCTGATTAATAAAGTTAAAAACGTTTTATTGTTAGGGTTTAACGGCGGCCCTGACTGCTGCGGTTGCTTGGTTCAGAACTTCTTGAGCTGCTTTTGGTTGATTTTGAATTATCATTTGATTTATTTTCAGCCGATCTGCTTTTTACACTTTCTCTGTTGCTTGAACTTCTCTCTCTTTGTTCGGTTTTTGTTGATTCCCGACTGCTGCTTGAACTTGTTCTATCGTTGTTAACTGAACTGTTGGTGTTTCTTTGTGAACCTGAATTGCTTTGGTTGCTATAACGGCTATTGTCACGATTAACGCTGCTGTTTTGGCTGCTGTTTCGGGTATAACTACCTTCTGAGCGGCTGTTCGATTTTTCTGTGCGTCCTGAGCCGTATGTATAGCCGGTATTTCTGTGCTTGTCCATATGGTATCGGTTTTCGAAGTTCGAATTTCTACTGGAGTAACTACGTTCCGGATATCGAGTACCATAATCGTTTCTGCTCATGTGTTGATATGTTTGGTAAGCGTTTTGATTTCTCCAGCTGTTACTATACCTGTAGTGGTGTCGGTGGTTAGTGAATCTGTAAGTGTTTGATAAATACAAATTAATCGAAATGGTGCGATGATGTCTGTAATAGTTTGGATAGTAGCCCCAATAATAGGGTGAATGCCAGGTAGAGTAGTATGGTGAGTAAAACCATCTCACAATTCGTGGGATACGGTAGAAGCGTGGTTCAATGATGTAGTTTGCACCGTAAATAAATGGTGCGCCTATGATTTGAACATATACTTCGCGTTGTTTCTCCTGTTCCAATACAATGGTAGCAACGTCCTGATATACATCTCTGTCGAGCACAGCCTGAACAACAACCAGTGTAACGTTTCGTTCAGGGACTTCAACTACCCTCAGATAGTCAATCATACCGTCGTTGTTAAGGTCGAGATTTGAAATTTGATTTTCAGAATCATTTAATCTGCGTTCAAAGTCTTCCAGATTGTTGGCTTCGCCAAATACTGAAGCTACAGCTTTCAGGTCGAGGTTGTAGCTAATGTCGTCGTTTATTGCTTCTACCCGGTAGTTTTGTCCTGTTGCCATTTGGGCAACTACTGCAAATACTGCAACCAGACTTAAAATGCGTGCTTTCATAAAAGTGTATTATTAAATGTTCAACTTGTTTATTTTGTTCTCTGTTCGATTGTACATGCTAAAATGCAAAAGGTGTGCCACAAATTTTATATATTTGTATTTACATGAAAATTTTAAAGTACACTTAAAAATAAATGATATGAGTAAAATAGATATGATAATACTTATTCCGCTGATTATAGGGGCTTTGGTTGGCCTTTTCAGAGGATTGATAAAGGAGCTGGTTATTATTTTTATTTTATTTGTTGGAGTGTTTGGTTCGAAATGGATTTCGCCCGTTTTTAGTTCGATGTTAACCGGTGTATTTAAGATGTCGAATGAAGTGGCTGTACCACTTTCATTTATTATGGTATTTGTAGTTTTGCTAATTCTGGGATTTATTATGTCACGGCTTTTCGAAAATATTACCGACGCAGCTTCGTTGGGATTATTGAATAAGATTCTCGGAGCAGTTTTCGGAGCATTAAAAATGGCAATCATTGTTAGCTTGTTACTAACCATTTTACAACACATGAATGGCCATTTCAGGGTTTTAAATCCTGAAGAAGTGAGTAAGTCAAAGTTGTATACTCCTGTATATAATTTAACTCCTGATTTATGGGATGTGTTAAAAACAAGTGACCAAACTGCTGAATAATGTCGGATAAACCAATGTTACTTCGAAATTATTCTGGTTTTATATTGGAATGTGGAACTGATGAAGCCGGTCGTGGATGTTTAGCGGGGCCGGTAGTGGCAGCAGCTGTTATTTTGCCACCCGATTTTGAGTGTGCTGAACTGAATGATTCAAAACAATTATCGGAAAAGGATAGGGATAAGCTTCGCCCAATAATTCAGGAGAACGCTATTGCATGGGCTGTGGGAATAGTTGAAGTGGCTCAGATTGACCAAATTAATATCCTGAATGCATCAATACTGGCAATGCATAAAGCAATTGCTGCACTTGCAGTTGTTCCTGAGTTTATAATATCGGATGGTAACCGCTTTAAGCCATTTGAGCTAATACCACATCAAACAATCGTAAAGGGAGATTCAAAGTTTCTGTCGATAGCTGCAGCCTCTGTGTTGGCAAAAACGCATCGTGATGAAATGATGAGGGCATTGGATGCCGAATTTCCGGTATATAACTGGCTTGCCAACAAGGCTTATCCTACGAAGGATCATCGGCAGGCAATCAGGCAATTCGGGGTTTCGCCCTATCATCGTTTAAGTTTTAATTTGTTAGGCGAGAAGTCGTTTTACGAAGATAAAAAACTGCAAAAGGCGGAAGCTAAGCGGAAATTAAAACTGGCACAAAAGAATAATCAGCCGGAATTGTTTTAAAAAAAGGGCATGTTTAACTTTCGTTAAAACATGCCCCGTTGGAGATTTATTTAGTTTTATTGTTTACTGTTTCTTTTCTGTACGTTGTAAAAAATTTTCATCTGATTACCGAGAATTTTTGTAAATCCTTTTACGTCGTCGGCGCTCCATGCCCTGTTTATTTCGCCGTATTCTCCAAAATCGGTTTTCATCAGGTCAAAGGGACTCTCAACACCCACTAAAGTGTAGCTGTGTGGTCTCAGAACGATACTTACAGTCCCAGTAACGTTTTGTTGCGAGCTTTGTAGAAATTGCTCCATGTCGCGCATTACGGGTTCAAGGTATTGCGCTTCGTGCAGAAACATGCCGTACCAGTTGCCCAATTGGTCTTTCCAGTATTGTGGCCACTTGGTTAGGGTATGTTTTTCGAGCATTTTATGTGCGTTAATTATAAGTAAAGGAGCAGCTGCTTCAAATCCAACGCGTCCTTTGATGCCAATAATGGTATCGCCAATGTGCATATCGCGTCCAATACCATATTGATTAGCAATGGCTTCCAGTTTATTGATCAGCGCAATTTTATCTGTATTTGTATCGCCGTTAACAGCGGTAATTTCGCCCTTTTCAAACGTGATGGTAACTGTTTCCTCGTCAGTTTTGGTTATTTGACTTGGATATGCCTCTTCAGGTAGTGTAAGGTGCGATTTCAATGTTTCTTTGCCACCAATTGAAGTACCCCACAAACCTTTATTGATAGAGTATTCCATTTTTGTAAAATCGGCTACATATCCGTGCTCTTTCAAATAGTTAATTTCATATTCACGTGTAAGAACCATGTCGCGGGTTGGAGTCAGAATTTTTATTTCAGGTGCTATTACATCGAATGTGAGGTCAAAACGAATCTGATCGTTTCCGGCTCCGGTACTGCCGTGCGCCACATAATCGGCATTTATTTCTTTTGCATAGTTAATAATTGCCAGTGCCTGAAAAATTCGCTCTGAACTTACTGATATGGGGTAAGTGCCATTGCGCAGAACATTGCCAAAAACCATGTATTTTATACTTTTGTCGTAATATTCCTGTGTCACGTCCAGGGTGGCATGCGAAGCGGCACCTAATCGTATGGCTCGTTCTTCAATTGACTTTAATTCCTCATCACTGAATCCACCGGTGTTTGCTACAGCAGTGTGTACTTCGTAACCT
>JBLIZK010000165.1:0-5253 GCA_048859825.1 Paludibacter sp. | reverse complement strand
ATATGTTTGGAACAAAGGTACAATTCAATTGTACTGCCGATGGTAAAGGAAAAATCAGCATCCCTTTTAATAACGACGAGGAGTTAGCAAAGGTGCTCGAATTATTTGACAAGATTTGAATACAAAATTGAAACAGATAAAATTTATAATTATATCGTTTGTTTTGTTGATAGCTACCACAGCTAATGCAACTGAAAAGGATAGTATATTCGTGAAATCCGACTCTACTATCAGCCTTAGCATCGACAACAAAAATATTAAAATTGATTCGAGTGGTATAAGTATTCGTGACACTTCCGAAGAAACATTTAAACCAAACCCGGCCAGAGCAGTTTGGATGGGCGCAATCATTCCCGGATACGGGCAAATTGTAAACCGTAGCTACTGGAAATTACCAATTGTTTATGCCGGATTTTTAGGTTGTGCATATGCAATAACGTTAAACTCTTCGCGTTATGGCATATACAAGCAAGCATATCGGGACATTACCGACTCGAATGATGCGACTAAAAGTTATGAATACCTTTTTCCGGATGGTTATGACATCAGCTCATTTCCCGGAGGTATGACCGGCCTTGAAAACAATCTGAAATCGTTTTACGAACAGTATCGCAGGTACAGAGACATGAGTATTATAATTACAGTGGCATATTACGCCCTCACTTTAGTTGAGGCCTATGTAGATGCTCAACTATTTGATTTTGACATAAGTACTGATTTATCTATGCATTTAAGACCAGCACTGATGCAAAGTATATCCGGCAGGAACACAACTCCCGGGGTACAAATAAGTCTGAATCTGAAATAATCAATAATTGAAAAAGCGAAGAATAGAAAATTAAACATGAGGTCATTTATAAAATACATAATAATATCATTTTTATTGCTAACAGTATCGCTGTCGGCCCAAATACGTATACCCGGAACTGAATTACCCGGCGAAGATGGCAGAGATACAACTATTTCAATACCAAATGAATTTTATAATAACCTCGACAACTTATTACATTCCTGGATAGTAGGACATGCGCAAAAATCAAACTGCCGTAATTCAGAAATACCTACCAATATAACCGACTCTGTTTATAAGCTTCGTCTGTCGAAGCTACCATGTATAATGGAAATGCCTTTCAATAATTCTGTAAAAGCATTTATTGAACTTTATACCGTAAGAAAAAGACAACAGATGGAGTACATGTTGGGCATGAGCGATTACTATTTTCCTATTTTTGAACATGTTTTAAATGCAAACAACCTTCCTCTCGAATTAAAAAACTTACCCATAATAGAATCAGCATTAAACGCAACTGCTGTTTCACGTGTAGGTGCTGCTGGCCTTTGGCAATTCATGATACCAACAGGACGCATGTACGGACTTGAAGTAAACAGCCTTGTTGACGAGCGCCTTGATCCTGTTAAATCGACTCATGCTGCTGCACGATTTTTAAAAGATTTGTTTTCAATGTATGGCGACTGGCATCTGGTAATTGCAGCATACAACTGTGGTCCGGGCAATGTAAACAAAGCTATCAGACGCTCAGGAGGCAAAAGAGATTATTGGGCAATTTATCCGTATTTGCCTGCCGAAACCAGAGGATATGTTCCGATTTTCATTGCAGCAAACTATTCAACTCATTACGCTGCTCAGCATAATATATGCAAAGCAAAAGTGAATATGCCTGTTATCACCGACACAATAATGATAAAAGAAAAAGTTCACTTTGAACAAATTAGTCAGGTTTTAAATATCCCAATAGAGCAAATTAAACTATTGAACCCTCAATACAAAAAAAATTATATTCCGGGCAATATTAAGCCTTACGCACTGTGCTTACCGCTAAACTACGCAAATGGTTTTTATGAGAAATACGACGAAATCGTGAAACACAATGCAGATACTCTTATCAACAACAGAAGAGATGAAACTGAAATTTTAACCATAACCAAACCTGTAACAACCACTGTAAGGGGTCAGGTAAAATACCATACTGTTAAAAAAGGACAAACTTTAGGCTATATAGCAGCCAAATATGGCACATCGGTTACCAAACTGAAAAAAGCGAACAATATTAAGGGTTCAATGATTCAACTCGGTCAACGTTTGAAAATAGTAAAATAATTTATCAGAATGGAAAAATTATACTACTCAATTTCCGAAGTTGCAGATATGTTTGCCATCAGTCAATCGAATCTCCGGTTTTGGGAAAAGGAATTCAAACAACTAAAACCTAAAAGGAACAAAGGAAATACACGTTTCTACACCAAAGAAGATATTCAGATTATAAAAAATATCATTTTTTTAGTCGACGAAAAAAAACTAACTCTTGAAGGCGCTAAAAAACAACTAAGCCAGAAAAAAGATGTTGTAGAGAAACACCAGGAAATAGTGGAACGACTTAAAAAAGTACGTAAAAATTTGGTGGACATATCAAAAGAAATTGACAGTTTGAACACCATCCGGGATTGAAATACTTGCAGAAAACACAAAAACACTCTATATTTGTTTCACAAAACATCAATTTGAAATTATGGCAGCATATAAACGCATTCTACTTAAACTAAGTGGTGAATCACTCATGGGAGAAAAAAAGTATGGAATTGACGAAAAACGTCTGGCTGAGTATGCATCTGAGATAGCTGAAATTGCGGCCATGGGTGTGCAGGTTGGCATTGTAATCGGAGGTGGAAATATATTCAGAGGTCTTAGCGGAACATCAAAAGGCTTTGACAGAGTGCAGGGCGACCAAATGGGAATGCTGGCAACAGTAATCAACAGTCTTGCGTTAAATTCGGCATTACAGGCAGCCGGAGTACCTTCAAGGGTATTAACTGCCATTCGCATGGAACCGATAGGCGAATTCTACTCCAAACAAAAGGCCATTCAGAGTCTTGAAAAAGGTGAAGTAGTTATACTTTCAGCAGGTACCGGCAATCCGTTTTTTACAACAGATACAGGTTCATCCTTACGTGCTATCGAAATTGAAGCGAATGTAATGCTCAAAGGAACCCGCGTAGATGGAATATATACTGCCGACCCCGAAAAAGACCCTACAGCAACCAAATTTGATACCATTACTTACGATGAAATATACATCAAAAACCTGAAAGTAATGGACTTAACTGCCACTACAATGTGTAAGGAAAATAATATGCCAATATATGTTTTCGATATGGACACCCCCGGAAATTTAAAAAAAGTAATGATGGGTGAAAACATCGGCACTTTAGTACACAATTAAATATTTAGTAATCACAAACAATAAAATACAATATGATTGACGTAAAACCAGTAATGACAGATGCGGAAGAAAGCATGGAAGCGACTTTGCTTTTTCTCGATGAATCGTTAGCGCACATACGTGCCGGCAAGGCCAATCCGCGCATTCTGGATGGTGTTAGAGTGGATTATTATGGTTCACATGTGCCAATTTCGAATGTAGCAACCATCACTACGCCCGATGCAAAAACCATTTCTATTCAACCTTGGGAAAAAGGACTAATTGCAGTTATTGAAAAAGCACTTATCAATTCCGAAGTTGGTATAACTCCTATGAACAATGGCGAAGTAATCCGATTGAGTATACCACCTTTAACCGAAGAAAGACGCAGACAATTGGCAAAGCAGGCCCGTCATGAGGGTGAAGAAGCCAAAATTTCAATCAGAAATGCACGTCGCGAAGCTATTGATAAACTAAAAAAAATGATTAAAGACGGATTGCCCGAAGACAGCGAAAAAGATGCTGAAGCCTCTGTGCAAAAAATCCATGATAAATTCATCAAGAAAGTGGACGATATGCTTGCTGATAAAGAAAAAGAAATTATGACTGTTTGATTATCTTTCAAATGGTTTTAAAAAAAAAACAATCTACAGTCATTTTGTTATACGCAAAATGACTGTTTTTTTAAATGCTTAAGCAACTGGTTTTTATATTTTCCTTGTTAGGTCTGACAACTGCATATGCAAGTCGGCCCGACAGTACATTCAACTCTAAACGAAGTTTGTTTGTGATACCTTTTGCAAGCTATCAACAAGAAACAAAACTTGCAGGTGGAGTTGCATTTGGCTATTACTTTAAAAGTAACGATTTGAGTAAGATAAGCTCAATTTCAGGAAGTGCCACTTACACAACTCTTAATCAGTTTATAGTTAACGTTACTCCCAAATTATACTCCGATAATAAAAAATATTTTCTGTATGCAAACCTGAATATCCGCAAATATCCGGATTATTTTTACGGCACAGGTAATAAATCCGGTAGTTTTAAAACAGGCTTTACATCAACGGGGGTTCACCTTACTGTTCAACCGCAATACCGGATTAACAAAAATCTCTATGCAGGAATACAGCTGGGATATAAAACGGAACGAATATCCCAGTATCCCGACTCTGGAACCACTGAATTCATCTACGCAGAATTCGGGAAAAGCGGTTGGGATAAATATCAGTTGCTTTCAATGGGTATTAATTGCACCTACGATACCAGAGATAACGCATTTTATCCGGAAAAAGGTGTATTTTTGAAAACAAATATGAACAGTTCACCGAAACTGCTCCCGAAAAGTTATCAATTGATAGAGGCAAAAGTTGATTTCAGGACTTTTATACCACTTAGTCCCGGAAATATTCTGGCTATTCAATTGTACAATAGCATAATAGCTGGTAAAACTGAAATACCGTTTCAATTATTACAATCGCCGGGAGGAGCTGATTTAATGCGTGGCTTCAGGTATGGCCAATACCGCGACAACTGGCTTATCCTGGCTCAAGCAGAGTACCGTCTATCTGTTTATAAACGGCTAAAAGCAGCACTTTTCGTTAGCACAGGTGATGTTATTCACATTAAAAACTCAGAAATTGATAAACTGAAGGTATCATACGGTGCCGGAGTCCGTTATCGGTTGAATGATGCACGGGTACACTTCAGGTTTGACATTGCGAAAAACAATTACGGCGATAAATGGCAATTTTACATAACAGCTACAGAAGCATTTTAAATGCATTTTTACATTAAGAAATGAAACCATGAAGGGATTAGTAATAAAGAATACTGGAAGTTGGTATCAGGTAATCACTGATGACAATGAAATTGTGGAATGCAAAATTAAAGGCAATCTGAGACTGAATAATTACAAAAGTACAAATCCTATTGCTGTAGGCGATTGGGTTGTTTTCGACAAAGGGAATGAAGCAATAGGTGTAATTTCAGAGATTTGTGAACGCCGAAATTTCATTATACGCCGTTCATCTAACCT
>JBLIZK010000164.1:0-13577 GCA_048859825.1 Paludibacter sp. | reverse complement strand
TGTAAAGCGGATTTACATCAGTACCAGGAGTAAGATGCAGTACATTTACCGATAATGTATTTCGTGCTCCGTCAAGTACCGTTTTAGCCACACTAAGCAATGTTTTCCCATTATCGGGATTTCCCAGCGCTATCATAGCCCGGAAAACACCCATCGCTTGTTGTCTTTCGTACTCTTCCTGTATATTTTTCGTTGGAAAAATCATTTCAATCAATGATAACAATGGAGTTGTCATAAAAGTAGTTACTAATGCCATTATAACTAACATTACGAACACAGCAGGAGGCAGAATACCCATTTCGTAACCGATATTCAACACAATTAATTCCATCAGTCCACGGGTATTCATCAACACACCAATGCTCAAACTATCCTTCCAGCTTTCGCCTAAAATACGGGCTGTAAATGCACTACCGGCAAATTTTCCTATAACAGCCACTGCAATAATCAAAAGTGTTATTAGCCATAACTCCGGTGTATTTACCAGTCCTATTTCAGTTCTCAAACCGGTATATACAAAAAACAGTGGAAGCAGCAAGGTTAAAGACAGATCCTCCATTCTATCCACAATTAGTTTGCGAAACGATGGCATGGATGGCATAATAACACCAGCCAGAAACGCCCCGAAAAGTGCATGTATACCAATGAGCTGAGTAGTATAGGCCGATAGAATTAACACCAACAGAAAAAAAGCAAACACGCTCTTATTTACCACTTCGCTGTTTTTATAAATTTCACTAATTTTCTTTAAGAATGGCTTGATTAACAAGAACATAACCAACACATACGCTACTGAAAAGAGAATATTGTAAAGCGAACTCTCAAAACTACCTGTACTGGCAACTGCAATTACTGCAGCCAAAATACACCAGGCAGTCACATCATTAAAAGCTGCACTTGCAATAGAGATTGTACCCAGATGTGATTTTGTCAGACCTTTTTCCTGTACAATCCGGGCTAATACAGGAAAGGCTGTTATACTCATTGATATGCCTATAAACAACGCAAATGAAAGGAAATCGGTATGGTGAGCTGCAAAAACCGGATACAAATAGTAAGCTAGCAGCATTCCAAGCAAATAAGGAAACATTATACTTGTATTGCTAATTACAAATGTCACCCCCATTTTGTTTTTAAGCATACTCAGGTCAAGCTCCATGCCTATTGTAAACATAAATAATACAAGACCCAACTGGCTAATAATATAAATATTCGATAGCGAGTCAGCATTAAAAAGAAAATGATAAGTCTCCGGCCAGAAATAGCCCAGCAACGATGGCCCCAAAACAATACCTGCTAATATTTCACCTATCACAGTAGGCTGTCCAATACGAACAAAAAACCACCCAAAAACCCTGGAAACCATTAATATTGCAATTATCTGCAACAATAACATAGCAGCAGGCTCGGCTATATTGTGCTGAATAGAATTCATAAAAACATCAAAATAATTTGAATTCCCCACAACGGACATTACCTTAGCCGGAGCTAAAGAATCGAAATCAGAAGCTTTTAAAAACAGCATATATACCAACAACACAAACAGGGCAACGCTTACACCAAAAAAAATCCAGATCTTACGGTTATTATTATAGGGCATAACTCTACGGTTTTAGTGGACAAGAATTATTGGTTAACAAATACAAAATACACTATGCCAAAAACATTGGTGCAAAAATATTGTTCAATAAGCATTGACAAAATGAATTTGAGTACAAATTTAATCTTTTTAGTGATTGTAAAAATTTTTCGGCCTATTTTTTAATGAACGATTTATGTATCTGTAAGCAATACGTTTTTTTTCAGTAAATTTGCATCAACAAAGTAATAATGTAAAATATAAAAATTTAAAATGGAAGTAAGTGGTTATTTTTGGTTCGGCTTCATAGTGTTTATTCTAATAATGCTTGTACTTGACCTGTATGTTTTTCACAAAAAAGATGAGGTAATAAAAATTAAATCGGCACTATTGTGGAGTGCATTCTGGATAGCTTTAGCCCTCGTTTTTAATGCTGGTATATACTTTTTTGAAGGTAAAAAACAGGCTTTCGACTTTTTCACAGCATATATCCTTGAAAAATCTCTGAGTGTCGATAATCTGTTTGTGTTTATCATGATTTTTGGATTTTTCAATATAAAATCCGAATACCAACACCGAATTTTATTTTGGGGTATAATTGGCGCACTTATTATGCGTGCAATATTCATTTTTGCAGGAGTTGCGCTTATTACAAAATTTGCATGGATAATGTATCTTTTTGGTGCTTTTCTTATATACACTGGTATACATATGCTTTTCGAGAAAGATGACAAAGAGTTTGACCCAAGCAAAAATATTGTTATAAGAGCTTTCAGGAAGTTTATGCCCGTTACAAATGAGATTAAGGACCATAGTTTCTTTGTCCGGATAAACAAGGTATTATACGCCACTCCACTTTTTGTGGCACTTTTACTTATTGAAGCATCTGATGTAATTTTTGCAGTTGACTCTATCCCCGCAGTATTGTCAGTAACAAGCGATGTGTTTATTGTGTTTACTTCCAATATTTTTGCCATTTTAGGCTTACGTTCGCTGTATTTTGCGCTTAGTGGAGTAATGCAGTATTTTAAATACCTCAAATATGCACTGGCATTTATATTATCGTTCATTGGTATCAAAATGTGTATCAATGAGTTTGCAAAGGAAATGGACTTCTCGTTCCATATTTCGAATGTTGTTTCGCTAAGTGTAATTGTAAGTGCATTAACAATTTCGATTGTGGCATCGATAATCTCTGAAAAAAGTAAAAAATAAAATACAAAAACTTCATACAGAAAAAGGCTGTAATGTTATCATTACAGCCTTTTTGTTTACGTGTGATAATTTTATTTTTCAGCTACTTATTTTTCTGAAAGATAGCTTGAAATACCCTCCTGAGTAGCTACCAGTGCTTTGTCGCCCTTTTTCCAGTTAGCAGGACAAACCTCACCAAACTCTTCGGTAAATTGCAATGCATCAATTAAGCGAAGCACTTCATCCACATTACGTCCAAGTGGCAGGTCGTTTACTAACTGATGACGAACAATTCCCGACTTGTCGATCAAAAACAAACCACGGTACGCTTTAGGCTCGCCTTTGAAAACCACATCACCATCTTCAGTGTATTCATCAGCACCAATCAACACATCATAATCTTTTGAAATCTGAAGACTTTGATCAACTACCAAAGGATATTTAACACCTTGAATTCCGCCCTGGCTCTGAGGAGTTTGCAACCATTTCCAGTGTGAAAATTCCGAATCCGTTGAAGCTCCGATTACCACAGTATTGCGTGCAGCAAACTCGGCAGCCTTCTCTTCGAAAGCAATTAATTCTGTTGGACAAACAAATGTAAAATCGGCTGGATAAAAGAAAAATACAACGTATTTTTCACCTTCGTACTGACTCAATGAGAAATTTTCGATAATTTCTCCACCATTAATTACTGCTTTAGCATCAAATGCCGGCGCTTTTTTTCCTACTAATACTGACATGATTTTATTATTTTATATTATTAATATTGAATAGATAATTTGACTGACTTAATTCGTCTGTGCAAAGATATTTATTTTAATTTTATATTCATTACAATTTTAAATAGAATATATTTATAAAATAATAGAACGTTCCAATATACAAAATAAAAGTTTTGAGTATACAACTATCAATATTAATTATACGTTAAAACAATCATTCATATTATTAAAAGTAACATTGTTGTTATTTCACATCATTTTCACCGGTTACATTAATACCTGGATATGATATATTTATTCGATTTCAGAAGAAAAATAATAAGTTAAGCATTAATCAGAAGGTATTTAAGTAAAATTCAAACAACAAAAAAGCCCTTTCGGTTCATTTCATCCGAAAGGGCTCATAATGCGATAAATGATTAAGATTTAATGACAGATTACGCAACCTTCGCATTTCGAAAGCTCTCCACGTAATCTTTTCTCCACCAACATCTTAATTCTATCTTTCAATGCTTCAATTTTAATATTTTCAATTACATCGGCTGTGAAAGCATACATCAGTAACAATCGGGCTTCTTTTTCAGGGATACCTCGCTGACGCATGTAAAACATGGCCGAATCATCCAGCTGACCAATAGTAGCTCCATGCGAACATTTCACATCATCAGCATAAATTTCAAGCTGTGGTTTTGTACGCATTTTTGCGGTTCGGTTTAGTAATATATTTTTATTTGTCTGAAAAGCAGCTGTTTTCTGAGCATCACGTGCTACATACAATTTTCCCGTAAAACCACCTTTTGACACATCGTCCAATACGTATTTAAATAATTCAGTACTATTGCAATTTGGTTTATTGTGTTGAACTGATGTAAAGTTGTCGACCAACTGTTTTTTATCACCAATGACCATTCCGCATAACAATGTTTCGCAGTGCTCGCCATTAATTGCAATATCAATTGAATTACGTGTAACCCCATTGTGCAATGTAATTACATTCGTCAACACATTCGATGATTGTTTTTGTTCAACCAGAAGAGTTGATAAGTTAGTTGTTTTAACGTGCGTATTTTCAAGTTTGTAATGCTCGTACGAAGCATACTCGTCTACAAAAACCTCAGTCACTCTGTTTGACAAAAATCTAACATCATCCATCGTATGGTCGCAAACCAAAAGTTGTGCTTTCGCTCCTCTTTCAAGAATTACCAGATTATGACTGTTAGCCATAAAATCCACATCAGAACGCATAATATTAACGAGCTGTACCGGGCGATCCAACTGTACATTTTCGGGCACATACATAAAAAAGCCATCCTGAGCAAACGCACCGTTAAACGCCACCAATCCATCCTTTCTATCAGTGCTAAGCTTTCCGAAATATTTTTCGACCAACTCAGGGTGCAATTTACTTACCTCACTCAAACTCCCAATTACCACACCTTTGGGCAAGGGGTCGTTCCTCGTTTCGCTTACCGGATAAAAACCGTCGTTCACCACAAAATATAAATAAGAGTGAATACCCGGCACATCGCAGGTAAACACTTCGTAAGGGTTAACCGGAATTTTTACCCGATTAATATTTAATCCATAATCAACCGAAAGAGGTTCAGCCAAATCGGTATATTTGTAGTTTTCGAGTTTTGAAGTGGGAAAACCCAGTTCTTCGAACAATTCAAACGAGGCATCGCGCAAAGCATTCAATACAGGTGCAGAATGCGCCTTTATTTGCCCGTTAAATTGCTTATATAAATTGATATATTCAGCCCCTCCTAACTTCTCCACAGGGGAGGAATTTTGATTCGCTTCGTTATTTATTTCTTTCATTTAAATTACATTGAATTAAAGATTCAAAATTGCAAATCAGCAAACAATGCCCTAAAGTTGATTATTGAGCATCTACTTCCTGCTTAATCCAGTCGTAGCCTTTTTCCTCCAATTCAAGAGCCAGTTCTTTAGTACCTGATTTTACAATACGACCATCATACAGTACATGAACAAAATCAGGAACTATATAATCGAGTAAACGTTGGTAATGGGTGATAACAATGCTGGCATTTTCAGGCGATTTTAGCTTATTTACGCCATTTGCTACAATGCGCAATGCGTCAATATCAAGACCGGAGTCTGTTTCGTCTAATATGGCCAGTTTAGGCTCCAGCATAGCCATTTGAAAAATCTCGTTGCGTTTCTTCTCACCACCTGAAAAGCCTTCGTTAACCGAACGATTGGTCAGTTTATTATCCATCTCAACCAATTCCTTTTTTTCGCGCATGAGACGTAAAAAGTCAGTTGCCGATATTGGGTCCTGATTACGATACTTGCGTTGTTCGTTAATAGCAGTGCGCATAAAATTCACCATGCTAACTCCCGGTATTTCAACAGGATACTGAAAGCTCAGAAAAATACCCTCATTGGCGCGTTCTTCAGGCGCAAGATCAAGCAATTCTTTATCGTTAAACTTTATTTCACCCTGCGTTACAGTAAATGCAGGATTACCTGTAATAACCGACGACAAGGTAGATTTCCCTGCTCCATTTGGCCCCATTATGGCATGTACTTCGCCTGCACGAACAGTAAGGTTCAGGCCTTTTAATATTTCCTTGCCATTAATATTGGCATGTAAGTTTTTAATTTCTAACATAAAACCCCTCCAACCTTCCCCACAGGGAGGTTATTAGTTTATTCTATAAACAATATTTTAATTATCACTAAATTAAAGCTCTTTTAGTCCCCATTTAGGAACTTAGGAGGCTTTACCCTACACTACCTTCAAGAGTAATTTGTAGCAATTTTTGCGCTTCTACTGCAAATTCCATTGGTAGTTTATTTATAACTTCTTTAGCGTAACCATTAACAATTAACCCTACTGCATCCTCGGTAGAAATACCGCGCTGATTACAATAAAAAATCTGATCTTCGCTAATTTTCGAGGTGGTTGCTTCGTGCTCCACAATAGCCGATTCATTATTCACATCCATATAGGGAAATGTATGTGCACCACATTTATCTCCTAAAAGCAAACTGTCGCACTGAGAGAAATTTCGGGCATTTTCGGCATTGACCCCAACGCGCACCAAACCACGATAGCTGTTATTACTAACACCAGCCGATATTCCTTTTGATAGTATATGACTTCGGGTATTGCGCCCTAAATGAATCATTTTTGTTCCGGTATCAGCCTGTTGATGATGATTGGTCACCGCTACTGAATAAAACTCAGCCGATGAATTATCACCCTGCAACACACAACTTGGATATTTCCAGGTTATAGCCGAACCTGTTTCGACCTGTGTCCAGGATAGCTTTGAGTTATCACCTTTGCAAATTCCGCGTTTTGTTACAAAATTATACACCCCTCCGTTTCCGTTTTTATCGCCCGGATACCAGTTCTGAACAGTTGAGTATTTCACCTCGGCATTTTTCATAACTACAATCTCCACAATAGCAGCGTGCAATTGGTTTTCGTCACGACTTGGGGCGGTACAACCCTCCAGGTACGACACATAGCTATCTTCATCAGCAACTATCAATGTCCGTTCAAACTGACCGGTATTGACTGCATTGATACGAAAATATGTAGACAGCTCCATCGGGCAACGAACCCCTTTCGGGATGTAAACAAAGGAACCATCGCTAAAAACGGCCGAATTTAGTGCTGCAAAAAAATTGTCAGTCACCGGAACAACCGATGACATATATTTCTTTATTAAATCAGGATGATGCTCAACTGCCTCGCTAAACGAGCAAAATATTATACCTTTTTCCGCAAGTGTTTCTTTGAAAGTAGTTTTTACCGACACCGAATCCATTACAGCATCAACCGCAATACCAGAAAGGGCCATTTGCTCCTCAAGAGGTATACCTAATTTATTAAATGTATTTAAGAGCTCCGGGTCAACTTCATCTAAGCTTTTAGGTGAGTTTTTCCGGGGAGCTGCGTAATACGAAATTCCCTGATAATCAATTTCAGGTATGCTGAGATGTGCCCATTCAGGCATTTTCATTTGTGACCATTTGCGAAAAGCATCAAGTCGGTAATCGAGCATCCATTGTGGTTCATTCTTTTTTGCCGAAATCAGCCTCACCACATCCTCGTTAAGCCCTATCGGAATAATATCGGTTTCAATATCTGTAGTGAAACCATATTTATATTCGCTTTGGGTTACTTCGTGTAATATATCTTCTGCCATATTTATTTTTAAAGGGCTACAAACTAATACCTGACTGCAAAGTTACGAAATTTCAGACAGTACAGGCTAAAAAACATTCCTGAAAATTCATTTAAACAAGCTAATAACAACCGTTTTCAGTATTTTGTTTTGAAAAACATAAAGTAAAAAGAATTTTAGCAATTAACACTTTTGTTAATAAACACAAATGTAATATTGCTCAAAAGTAGCTAATCTTGTGCAAAACCACTTCAGGGTGCGATTTTGCTAAAATTTGAATATCCGAAATAATTTTGAGGCATTTTTTATGTCGTTAATTATATTAATTTATTCTAATTCTCAAACAATTATGAAACTTTAAGTTTATATTTGCAACAAATTATAAGCTAAGCGTTTAATTTACCATTAAAAGTATAAATATACACTAATAAATACAGGTCAACAATTTCAGAGGAAATTTGTTATAAACAAAACAATAATTTCCGGATTCTATTACCTAATTAATTATATTAATATTGTAATCAAGGTAGTTTCGGACAATAACTATGTCAAAGTTGCCTAAAAAAATGTCTTTACAAATGAAATTTTTTAACACTTTACACAAGCTTCTGACTACAATTACTACAGCAGGAGTACTGTTGGGTGCAATGTCGTCACAAGCACAGACATCAATTTCAGGGATAGGTACTTCCTATACCCAGAATTTTAACACGCTTACTGTTGCTGGAAGCTGGACCGACAATTCTACCATACCGGGATGGTATGCACAGGATACTTATGTTAATGATGTAAGTTCATTTTCACTAAGTACCGGTTCCTCAGTTACGCCTGGATTGGTTTCGTATGGTAACAGCTCAGACAGGGCATTGGGTTTTGCGCCAGATGGATTAAATTTTGGTGGTGAATTTTGCATTGGCTGGAGGATGAAAAATGAAACAGGAGTAGACATCACACATTTAGATATCACCTGGACCGGTGAACAATGGAAAGATGGTGACACAGACAGTCAACCTATAATATTACGTTATTTTATAAGTTCAGACCCAATTAATACAATTGACAGATATGTATTAACAGATGTTTTAGATGCAAAATTCACCTCTCCATCAACTACGAACGCAGGTGCTTTAGACGGAAACAACTCAGCAAACAGATTACAACAAACACATACTGTTACTGCCAGTATCCCTAATGGCTCAGAGATAATTTTAGTTTGGGTAAAATCCGATCAAATAAACAATCACTTATTAGCTATTGACGATATAAGTATAACTGCCCGTTCAAGTACGCCACAAACCATCACCTTCCCTCCCGCTAGTAACATTAATAAAACATATGGTGATGCAGCTTTTGCACTAACTGCCACTGCATCAAGCGGTTTAACAGTAAGCTATACCAGTAGCGACACGAATGTTGCCACAATTTCAGGTTCTACAGTGACAATAAATGGACCCGGCGCCACAATTATAACTGCTTCACAAGCAGGAAACAGTACTTATGCTCCTGCTACAAATGTAACCAAGACACTGTACGTAAAACCTTTGATACCCACAGTAAGCGAAGCAACTAATATTGGTAAAACTACATTTACTGCCAATTGGTCGATTGACAATGGTAACAGAGAAAGTTCTACACGCTATACAATTCAATACGCTGACAATCCATCGTATACAGGACTAGTAAGTGTCACCAATATATCTTCAAAAAGTCATACGCTTTCCGGATTAACTGAAGGGAATGTATATTATTATCGAATTCAGGCATCGAACAGCGGACTTGTAAGCGGATACACATCAGCTTCGACTGTAACAACCGGAGGAGACTACAGCACCAGTAGTGCTGGCACATGGGAAAACACCGGCAGTTGGGTTTCTGGCGAAATAAACAATATTGCTAACAGCATAACTATCAATCATAGTATTACTTCATCGTCATCAACATCTATCACCACCAATACTTTACACATAAAACCAACAGGAAAGTTGAACACCACTCAGAATATTTTTGTAACAAATCAATTAATTATTGAGTCGGATGCTTCGGGAAACACCGGACAAATATTAAACACAGGAACAATTACGGTTGGAGCAAATGCAAAAATTATTGTCCGGAAGGGCTTCAATGCCAATCAATGGTATTTTATGGGCTTTCCGTTCAATGTAAAAGCAGCTAATATTTATGCCGAAGGTACAAGCACTTTGTTAAGTTGGGGTGATTATGGTGGCAGTGGAGATTTCTTTGTTGCCCAATACAATGGAACTCAAAGAGATGCTACAGGATTGGAAAACACAACCGGCCCGGGGCTTAACTGGCAATCAGTAAGCGGACGACAGTTTGTGGCTAAAAAAGGATATATTGTCAGAACAGGAGTAAGTCGGAAAATTGATTTTACACTCAGAGGCGAAAACAAAGCTGATATTTTCAGCACAGCTGCACCTACTGCAACACTGGGTATGTACACCAACAACTCTTCAGCCATGCATCATAGCTGGAATTTGGTGACATCTCCTTATGTTACATCCTACGAATTAGCTACAACTACAACAAACGCCCCTTATTATGTTTTTAATGGTATAAACTACGACATTAAACTCGCGGGAGAAACACTTGAAGTATTACCATTTACGTCATTTTTCCTTCAAGCCTCTGCAACAAGCATGAGTTTTGCTTCTGCAGGAAAACGCGTAAAAGCACCTGCAGCTCGAAATTCATTACTTGATGAAATTTATTTAAGACTAACGAATGGAAACAGTACATACGATGACAAAACCCGCTTCAGACTGTTAGAAGGAGCATCAACAGATTACGAAATAGGCAAAGATGCATCAAAAATATTTGGCACTGATCCTAACATATCGTACATCTATAGTACAATAAACAATTATGCTGTAGCGATTAACACATTGCCTCGCACTGTAACACAAGTTGATTTACGAGCAAAACTTGCAGCGGCCAATAAATATACTTTAAGCCTTGAAATGCCTGAAAAAGCAATGAATTATGCAGCAATATACCTGATTGATAAAGTTACAGGTACAAGCATTGATTTAAAAAGCAATAATAGTTACACATTTACTGCCAACGCAGCAGGATATACTGATAGATTCAGAATACAGTTAGCTCCACAAAATACAACGGGAATTATTTCGTCTGAAAAAAGTAATATCCGTATTTCAACTGACAATAATTCTGCAAGAATTTATGGTATTGAACTTGCTGACGTAAAAATTGTTGATATATCCGGGAAACAAGTTTACAATGACAAAGTTAAACAAGGTGAACCAATCCAACTGAACAAAGGTATGTATATGTTTAACATCACAGAGGGAGAAAATCAAACACAAATAAAAACTATAATAAAATAATTTTGTATATGAAGCATTTGAGAATAATAACTCTATTAATCTTTTTGAGCATCGCTTCGATGTCGTTGTTTTCTCAGTTTCCACCAGGACCTGGTGGAGGTGGCGGAAGTTCTGTGCCACTTGACGGGGGATTACTTCTGGGATTACTAGCAGGTGGCAGCGCTTTATCAGCCTATTTTTTCAAGAAAAAAAAGAAAGAAGATTAGATCAAAATATTATTACTTTTTTTGACAAGTCTGGCAATTAAAAATTAGCCGGACTTTGCCGTTTATAGCAATATATGAACAAATCCAGTAAAAAAAAGAGCCTGAAGTTACTACTTATCGCCCTTGGCTTCGTGTTGGCCTACATAATTATAAAACACTCATTTTCAGAACACTTTCTATTTGATCATTTTAAAAACTTCTATACCAGAGTAATTGCATTTACGCTGGGAATTTTTGACAATAATGTGTACTACAATAACACAATTGGTAATATGGTGTATAAGCATAAAGTAGTTGTAACAAACAATGCGTTAGCATTAAAATATTATATAATTACCGGATTTATACTTTTTACATTCGCACGAAAGATAAAAAAAACAATTCTTGTATTTATTGCTGCATGTATTGGTTTATTTATTGCAACCAATCTGAAATTTGCAAATGACATTTTTACATCCAAACAGTTTATCGGATTTTTATTTTGGGTTATTGTGAGCATCCGTTATCTGATTATTTACTTTGTTTTAAAATACAAAATAAACCAACACAGCTATTCAAAAAGCATATTTGAGAAAATAAGTACCGAAATACTATCAATATTCAGATTAAATTTGCATCAGTTAATGATAATAATTGCCCTTGTGCCAGCCATAGCAGGCTTCTTCGATTGGTTTCTTATTGGAAAATGGGTTAGTTTCGTAGATGCCCTCTCTATGATAATTATGACGGCAAGCGACGGCATGTTATCTGCAATCGGATATCCGGAGGCATATGTGACAGATAAAATTATCCATCTGGGTAATTATTGGTTAGTTCTAGGCACGAACTGTCTGGGGGTTGGGCTTATGATAGTATTCAGCAGCTTAATATTCATTATAAAAAGCCCTCTTATCAATCGGATATTATACATAATACTGGGATTGATATTTATAATTCTTCTTAATGCAGCCCGTATTGACGCTATTCTTCTACATATTTTCGTTCATCAAACCCCTCAACATCTGATAGAGGATTATCACGACTTATCAAACAATGTATATTATGTGGTGGTATTTGTAATAATACTCATCTACATTAAGTGGTTTCAGCATCTACAAATCATAAAAAAACGAATGTAGAAACTCAACCCCTTACGATAAAAAATCTACAGCATAAAACTTTTACTTAATCGTAACCATGGTTGCGCCAAATCCATATTCGCGAAATGAAGCATCCTGAAAATAAAAGGATTTATATCGGGTTCGAAGCTGCTTTTCAATTTCTGAACGCAACACTCCATCTCCTTTTCCGTGGATAAAGACAATTTTCAGACCTTTGTTGTTTTTGTTTTCAGCCAATGTTTTATGAAATGTTTCTATTTGCAAATGCAACATATCAGCATTCGACATTCCTGTAGTGGTATCGACTAATTCGTGAATATGTAAATCAATTTCAAGAATACCGGGTCGCTGAGGCTTTTGTTTTTTGAGTATTGGTTTTGAGGCCTGCTCTTTTTGCAACATTGCATTTTTAATTTCTTCAGCAGTAACTTCTTTCAGTTTTGATTTGTTCAACTCTCCCATAATATCCACCATTAGTGCGGGTTCGTCAAAATAATCATTTTCCACGAAACTATGTAACTTAAAGAATCGAATCACATTCAGCTTAATATGTACATCCACTGGATATTGTGGTACATATGCCTTTGTTTTATAGGCCAAAAGCTGAATCCGGATTTCCTCCCAATTATTTAATTGTTCTTTTGTAATTGAACAGAGTTCTTCCTGCATATTGGGTTCAATCACCCCTGTCGATACAGTTTTCCAGTTACCTTCATTACAGTTTATCAGATTATAATACAGATAATAGTTACTGTCGTTCACTAAATAACAATCGTATGGTGTGGTTTGCAACTGCTTTATTTCGACCGGGAAAAAGGCTAAAAAAACCCGCAATGTATCACCATCAGGCGTCTCCGCAACAGGCTCATTAACGGTCTTTTGCACTTTTACACCTACCTCAGGGGTTTTCAATACTTCAGGAACTGCATTTTTTCTCGGAAAATTTGTTTCGGCACTAACTGTGCCAATTACCACACATTCGCGAATTAAAGTAGGTATTTCAAAACCATCCGCATCTTCTACATAAACCATATTGGCAGCACTGTCAATACGCGAAATAACACCTCCACCTACGGCATTCAGAAACCTAACTGTATCACCTATTTTCATAACATTCTATTCTATATCCAACTTTAAAGTGCTTCATATTCAGCAAATCCACTTGAACACATCGCATTTTATACTTACTTTTGCACAAAAATACAATAATAATTCCGAACAAGTGAACGATTTCAATTCAACTCC
>JBLIZK010000163.1:0-7834 GCA_048859825.1 Paludibacter sp. | reverse complement strand
CGAATTCAACTCACTGCGATTAAAAAACTCTCACCAGTTAGATATACGTATTGATAAAGAATTCTATTTTAAAAAGTGGGTATTAAATTTGTATGCTGATGTACAAAATGCATATATTTTCAAATCTGAGAGTGAACCCATTTACACTAACAAAGATACATCCGGAAATGTAATGATAAACCCTACCGATAACAGTAGGTACATATTACGTGAACTAAACGACAATGTGAGTGGCACAATCTTACCTACAATCGGAATAATTATTAAAATTTAAAAATGAAGATTCTATGTATCCAAAATCACTAATTGCAATTCTAATGCTGCTTTTCGCAACATTAGCTTTTGCCAAAAAGAAGCAGGTAATCAGTTATCAGGAAGCAAGCTATGGTAAAGGGAATAATGGCACGAAATTATTGATAAGCTTTGATGAAGGCAAAACATACAATCATCCGTTGTATGCCATTTGGCTTGCCGACGAAAACGGGAAATACATTCAAACACTTTATGTGTCAGAGAGCGTTGGAAAAGGAATTTACATCAGAAGCAAACGAAACAAAGGAATTTGGCAACCGGGCGAAATTCAACGTACGGCTACCCTACCCTATTGGATACATCAACGCAATGTAATGAACGAGAATGGAGGCTTACTACCTACACCGCGAAAACCCGTGGCCGATGCCTATACCGGAGCAACAATAAAAAATTCGTTTCATTTAAACGTAATAACCGAAAACACACTTTCGGGCAGGTACAAAGTTTATTTTGAAATTAATCAGTCATGGGACTGGAACGATTACTGGTTCAACGACAAATATCCGGACAACAAAGAATACAAAACATCGAGCCAACCCGCTCTGGTTTATTGTGCTGAAATCGACACTTCCAATCCCGAACAAACAGTCACGTTTAAACCAATAGGGCACAGTCATTTTTCCGGAGACGATGGAAGTTTAACAACAGACCTCAGTACAATCACTACAGCACTGAGCATTGCCAAACAAATATCAGTCAGAATTTTACAACATTAACAGAAAACAAAACGGTTTCAGCACATTGAAACCGTTTTGTTTTTGCGTTTTTTGGTTTAAGAAATTAAGAATAACTAACAAAATTAATCCAATCTGAAAATAAAACATTTTACTGCAAACAATTTTGAATTTTATACGTCCTGAGTAGTAGAATTGGATATATTTGTAATCTGAATCAATAGAAACATTCATTATGTATAATGACTTTAAGGCGCATTTAAGCACCGAGCTTACACAAATAGAAAATGCCGGTCTTTTCAAAAAAGAACGCATAATTACCACTGCACAGGGAGCATCCATACGAGTTGCAGGCGGTCAGGAAGTGTTGAATTTTTGTGCCAACAACTACCTTGGGCTTTCAAACAATCCACAACTTATTCAGGCTGCAAAAAATGCGCTGGACACGCACGGATATGGCATGTCGTCAGTTCGGTTTATATGCGGCACTCAAGACCTGCACAAACAACTTGAAGCTGCAATAGCCAACTTCTTTGGTACCGACGACACCATTTTGTATGCAGCATGTTTCGATGCAAATGGTGGTGTGTTTGAGCCTCTACTTAACGAAGAAGACGCTATTATATCTGACGCATTAAATCATGCATCAATTATTGATGGCGTACGACTTTGTAAAGCACAACGTTACCGCTATACAAATGCCGACATGGCCGATTTGGAAAAACAATTAATTGCTTCTCAGGAACAACGATTTCGGTTAATTGTAACCGATGGAGTTTTTTCGATGGATGGTAATGTTGCACCGCTTGATAAAATATATGCCTTAGCCAATAAATACAATGCCATGCTTATGGTAGACGAATCGCATTCGGCCGGTGTAGTAGGCAAAACCGGACGAGGTGTAACTGAACTCTACAATTTAAAGGGACAAATTGAAATCATCACCGGCACACTCGGAAAAGCCTTTGGCGGAGCAATCGGAGGTTTCACTACCGGTAAAAAAGAAATTATCGATATGCTTCGTCAACGTTCACGCCCCTACTTATTCTCAAATTCAATTCCACCATCAGTGGCTGCTGCCGGTATACGGATGTTTGAAATGATGGCTGAAACAAACGATTTACAAGACAAACTGCACAGCAATACTACTTATTTTGTTGAAAAAATGCAAAAAGCCGGATTCGACATAAAGCCTACGTCATCAGCCATTTGTGCAGTTATGCTTTATGATGCAAAATTATCGCAGGATTTTGCATCACTCATGCTAAACGAAGGAATTTATGTAACCGGATTCTACTACCCTGTTGTGCCAAAAGATCAGGCGCGAATCAGAGTACAAATATCGGCAGCACACGAACCTGAACACCTCGACAGATGCATTAACGCATTTATAAAAGTAGGCAAAGAACTTAAAGTTATTTAATAATATCCTGCTAATTCTTTGCAGTTTTGATACAATTTTTTCTTCTAACTTCTAACTTTTAGAAATGAAAGCATTAGTAAAAGTAAAACCCGGAAAAGGTATTTGGATGGAAGAAGTTCCAATGCCTAACGTTGGCATTAACGACGTACTCATAAAAATAAAAAAAACAGCCATTTGTGGTACCGATTTACACATTTATAAATGGGACGAATGGTCGGCTCGCACAATAAAAACACCTATGACCATAGGCCACGAATATGTAGGCGAAATAGTGGAACTTGGTAAAGGGGTGAAAAACTTACAGGTTGGCGACCGTGTCACAGGCGAAGGTCATATTGCCTGCGGACATTGTCGCAACTGCCGTCGCGGAAAGCTCCACGTATGCGAAAACACGATAGGCATCGGAGTTAACAGGGATGGCGCTTTCGCCGAGTATCTTTCGTTACCGGCCGAAAACGTGGTAAAGCTCGATCCTCGCATCTCTGACGAAATGGCCACCATAATGGATCCATTTGGAAACGCCACTCACACTGCACTTTCATTTCCATTAATTGCCGAAGATGTATTGATTACAGGAGCAGGGCTTATTGGCACCATGGCAACAGCCATTTGCCGATTTGCAGGAGCACGCTACATTGTAGTCAGCGATTTAAGCGACTACAGACTTGAAATTGCAAAAAAAATGGGTGCTACTCTTACAATCAATCCATCGAAAGGCGAAACCATTGAAGGAGCCATACAAGAACTACATATGCGTGGATTTGATATAGGGCTCGAAATGTCAGGCTCACCAATAGCCTTTGAAAGTATGATTGAAAACATGTACAATGGATCAAAAATTGCACTTTTGGGCATTTTACCCAATTCTACAACTGTACAGTGGGATAAGATAATTTTTAAAGCTCTAACTCTAAAAGGCATATATGGCCGTGAAATGTGGGAAACATGGTATCAGATGGAGCAAATGCTTATTTCAGGCATCGACTTAAGTCCCGTAATTACACACAGATTTAATGTGAGCGACTTTCAAAAAGGATTTGATGTAATGGAAAGTGGCGAATGCGGTAAAGTGATTTTAAACTGGGAAGAATAATTTCAGACATTCAAAAAAACAATTAAATTTGCAATAAGAATAACCTAAGTTCATATTTGCATTATAAATAATTGTACATGAAACGAACATGACAAAATTTAAACATCCCGATAACAATCGGGAGACCCACATGGGAATGTTTCAATTTTGTTTTGTGAGTTCCATCTGACCATAAAAAATCAATTATAAACAGATGAAACGCCACATTAATCCACTTTTTACTTTATATCAATTTACTATTGCATTACCTGTATTGCTTGTTTTAACAATACTTACAGCGCTTCTGACTATTTTACTTTCTCCGGCATTCCCGAATAATCAATTATCATATTACCCGGCACGTTGCTGGGGAAAACTCTTCTGCAAACTACTTTTTATAAAAGTTGAAATCAGCGGAACCGAGAAACTGGACGAAAAAAAATCGTACGTCATAGCATGTAATCACCAAAGTATATACGATATCTTTGTAATTTACGGCTGGTTACCGATGATTTTTAAATGGATAATGAAAGCTGAACTTCGTAGAATTCCGTTAGTTGGGAAAGCGTGCGAAGCAGCCGGACATGTTTTTATCGATCGTTCAAACCCTGTAGCAGCAAAACACAGTATCGAAAAAGCAGAATCGCAACTTTCAAAAGGTGCATCTGTCGTAATTTTCCCTGAAGGTACACGCAGCTACACCGGCCAATTAGGTAATTTTAAGCGTGGCGCATTTCGCATTGCAACCGACTTGGCCTTACCAATAGTACCGGTAACATTAAATGGTTGTATGGAGTGCTTACCTCGTAATAGTTGGAGAGTAAAGCCTGGTACAATTCAAATTTTGATTCATAAACCAATTGAAAATAAGGAATATATGCCAGATCGGTTATCTGAATTAATATCAGATACGCGAAATTCAATAGAGTCTGAACTTAAAATAAATTGATTTTCTCAACAAAACACAAAACTTTTATTTCAATTGATTGTTTAGATACTATCAAATTTCAAAAGAAAAAAACTATAAAATGAAAGTAATCCGATTAAAATAATTACAGTTTCGTTTTGCCGTATTCAAAAAATAGATTATCTTTGCAGCATTGAATTTATATCAAAGCAATGAACAACAATTTCATACATATTCTACTCCTGGGTATTATTATTCTCTTGCAAAACAAGACGAAGTGAGTTTGGTATGTAGGTAATTGTACAAAATATTGAAAGCCTTTCTCACTACGGTGTGAAAGGCTTTTTTAGTCCCCGCCATATCGAAGTAAATTAAAACAGAGGCATTTGGGAACAATTTAAACGATAAAAAATTGAAAAACAGTAACTAATATGGATAGATTATTTATTTTCGACACAACATTACGCGATGGTGAACAGGTACCGGGATGCCAGCTTAACACCATAGAAAAAATACAGGTAGCCAAAGCACTTGAAACACTCGGCGTAGATGTTATTGAAGCCGGTTTCCCGATTTCAAGCCCCGGCGATTTTAATTCGGTGGTTGAAATTTCGAAAGCGGTGACTTGGCCAACAATTTGCGCATTGACACGCGGAGTTCAAAAAGACATTGATGTGGCAGCCGAAGCACTCAAATATGCCAAAAACAAACGTATACATACTGGGATAGGAACATCTGAATTCCACATTAAACACAAGTTTAATTCCACACAAGAGGAAATACTTGAACGTGCGGTTGCAGCTGTGAAACACGCAAAAAAATACGTGGAAGATGTAGAATTTTACTGTGAGGATGCCGGACGTACCGACAATGTTTATCTGGCAAAAGTAGTAGAGGCTGTAATTAAAGCCGGTGCTACAGTAGTAAATATTCCTGACACAACAGGTTATTGTTTGCCATGGCAATATGGCGAAAAAATTAAATTCCTGATGGAAAATGTAAATGGCGTACACAATGCTATTCTGTCAACTCACTGTCACAACGACCTGGGTATGGCAACTGCCAATACAATAGCCGGCGTTCAGAATGGAGCCCGTCAGGTGGAGGTTACCATCAACGGTATTGGCGAGCGAGCAGGTAATACATCGCTTGAAGAAATTGCCATGATTCTGAAATGTCATAAAACAATGGGTATAGAAACCAACATCAATACTCAGAAGATATTTTCAACAAGCAGAATGGTATCGAGTTTAATGAACATGCCCGTACAGCCCAACAAGGCAATTGTTGGACGAAATGCATTTGCACATTCATCGGGCATACACCAGGATGGTGTACTGAAAAACCGTGAAAGTTACGAAATTATGGACCCGACTGATGTGGGAATTGATAAAAACTCCATTGTTTTAACTGCTCGTAGTGGTAGAGCAGCACTTAAGCACCGTCTAAGTGTATTAGGTGTGGATGTTGAAGGTGAACATCTTGATAAAATATACGAAGAATTTCTTAAATTAGCCGATAAGAAAAAAGATATCAACGACGATGATGTATTGGTACTTGCCGGCAAAGAAAGAAGCGAACATCAACGTATAAAACTTGACTTTTTACAAGTAACTTCAGGTGTAGGAGTTCGCTCAGTTGCAAGCATTGGTCTTTTAATTGCCGGCGAAAAATTCGAAGCAGCAGCATCGGGCAATGGTCCGGTTGATGCGGCAATTAAGGCCCTCAAAAAAATAATCGATCGCACAATGACACTTCAGGAATTCACAATTCAGGCCATTAACAAAGGAAGTGATGATGTGGGTAAAGTACATATGCAGGTTGAACACGGCGGTGTATTGTATTATGGATTTGGCGCCAACACCGATATTGTTGCGGCTTCAGTTGAAGCATATATTAATGCCATTAATCAGTTTGTTAAGTAATTAACCAGGCACATAGGGGCTTCCAAAAAGATTGAACAAATAAAAATTTATCAGCGTTCTTATCCTGCCAGAAGTCTTTCATTAAATATCTAAAAAATAAAAAATAAGAATAATATAAAAAATGAAGTGCGGAAGCAAACTTCATAAACAGATTCCTGTTGTATGATGTAGGCTTTTCGCCATATACGAAGTATGAAAACATTATTTGACAAAATCTGGGATGCGCACGTCGTATCTTCGGTCGAAAATGGGCCAACTCAGTTGTACATCGACCGTCATTTCTGCCACGAAGTAACAAGTCCTCAGGCATTTAACGGCCTTCGGGCACGTGGGTTAAAGGTATTCCGTCCGGAGCAAACAACAATGACTGCCGACCACAATACGCCAACAATCAATCAGGACCAACCTGTAAAAGACCCAATTTCACGCAATCAGCTTGATACTTTTACAAAAAACGCTGCAGATTTCAACATGCCGCTTTTCTATCCTCTCGGACATATTAAAAATGGTGTAGTTCACATTATCGGTCCTGAAAACGGTTTTACGCAACCAGGAATGACTATTGTTTGTGGCGATAGCCATACATCAACACATGGTGCATTTGGCTCTATAGCATTTGGCATTGGTACAAGTGAAGTAGAAATGGTTTTAGCCACTCAGTGCATACTTCAAAGCCGTCCAAAAACAATGCGTATTACTTTTAACGGTAAATTAACCGAAGGTGTTACCGCTAAAGACCTGGCCTTATATATGATTTCGAAACTAACCACAGGTGGTGCAACAGGTTATTTTGTTGAATATGCAGGTGAAGCAATCCGTCAAATGAGCATGGAGGAACGTATGACCGTATGTAACCTGTCAATTGAAATGGGTGCACGTGGAGGTATGATTGCTCCCGACGAAAAAACATTTGAGTACGTAAATGGACGTGAATTTGCCCCCAAAGGTGAAGAATGGGAACAAAAACTTGCCTACTGGAAAACATTAAAAACAGATGATGGAGCTATTTTCGACAAAGAATTAGAATTCAATGCTGCCGACATTCAACCAATGATAACTTATGGTACAAACCCTGGTATGGGTATGGGGGTAAATGACACAATCCCTGCATTGGATACAATTGATGAAGCTGGTCAGATTTCTTATATGAAGTCGCTCGAATATATGGGCTTTCAACCCGGCGAAAAACTTGAAGGAAAACAAATTGATTACGTTTTCTTAGGAAGCTGTACAAACGGCCGTATTGAAGACTTTCGTACATTTGCTGCTTTTGTTAAAGGCAAAAAGAAAGCTGATAACGTTGTTGCATGGCTTGTACCGGGTAGCTGGATGGTTGAAAAACAAATTCGCGAAGAAGGTTTGCTTGACATATTGACTGAAGCAGGTTTTGAGTTACGTCAACCTGGCTGTTCGGCGTGTTTGGCAATGAACGACGACAAAGTTCCTGCAGGGAAATATGCCGTTTCAACATCGAACAGAAACTTTGAAGGCCGTCAGGGACCTGGTGCACGCACTATTCTG
>JBLIZK010000162.1:0-6177 GCA_048859825.1 Paludibacter sp. | reverse complement strand
AAATACCCGAACAGTTTCTTCAACAAAGGCACCATTCACTTCCATTATCCGCGGTGCGAGGTCAACAACATCCTTACTTTCCACCGATAAAGGATTCAGTGTTTCGTCCGGATTATAATCCTTACGTAGCGGAAAACCGTTCCAGCTATCGTTCAGTAAAAATCTACGCATGTCCGGATTATTTATAAATCGTATTCCGTACATTGCATATACTTCCCTTTCGTTAAAATGTGCTGTTTCGTAAAAATCAGTTACAGTATATAACAATGGATTTACGCGATCAGGTGTACTTGTTTTTAGTATAATTTGTATTGATGACTGAACTGAGCTCGACAACAAGTAGGTAACTCCCAGATTTTCGCCATCATCAGTACCTATCAGATATACGAGATAATCAAATGGATGTGGTGCGTAATTATATAAGAAACCTACCAACTCTCTGAGTTCCCCGGGAGCTACTTCTATTGACAGATTCTCCCCTTCTACAAGTTCTGTAGCCGGAAACTGGTTATTTATCAATGCTTTTAATGTGTTCATAAAATGCAAATGTGGAAAGCGGGAATTCTTTATCGTTCCTTGTTTCCTAAAAATTTTTCGAGTTTGATTTTGCGTTGAAGTTGCATAAGTCCGTAAAATAACGATTCCGGACGCGGTGGACAACCGGGTATATATACATCAACGGGTAAAATTTTATCAACACCTTTCACCACATGATACGAGTTTACAAACGGGCCACCCGAAATAGCACAACCTCCCATTGCAACTACATATTTGGGTTCGGCCATTTGGTCGTATACCCGCTTGAGTAATGGCGCCATTTTGTGTACAATTGTACCTGCTACCAACATTAAATCGGCCTGGCGGGGACTATTGCGTGTCACTTCCATTCCAAAACGCGAAATATCGTAATGAGCCGAAGCCGCCGCCATAAATTCAATCCCACAACAACTGGTAGCAAAAATCAGAGGCCATATTGAATTGGAACGTCCCCAGTTTATCATATCGTCTAATTTTCCTAAAACGACATTCACACCCTGAGCTTTCAGCTCATCGAGGTATTTTTCCAGATATTCATTATCATTAAAATCCTCGTAAGGTATTCCTTTAATATCGATATTTTTCACTTCCATTGCAGCACTCCTTTCTTCCAGGCATAAGCAAGTCCTAAACCAAGAATAACAAAGAAAAACAACACACTACCCATCGACTGTATGCCCAAATCACGTACTACAGTAGCCCACGGAAACAAAAAAATGGCTTCCACGTCGAACATCAGATAAAGTATAGCATATAAATAATAACCAGCTTTAAACTGCATCCACGATGAACCGCGCGTAGGTATCCCACACTCGTAGGGTTCTCCTTTTTGTAAGTTAAATGAATGAGGGGATAATAACAGAGCAATGCCTAAGCCTGCTACAACTAAAACAATTCCAGCCAAAAAAACGGCTAAAAAAATGGAGAGATTATTCATATTCACAAATGAATTTATATCCTTGAAAAGCGCTGCAAAGGAAATACTTTTTGTGTATTAAAACAACCCCGTTTATTGTCTGATTTTAAGGCTATAAGTAAAAATTGCAATCCCGACATTACAAAAATGTGACTAACTCACATTGTAACTGTTTTTTACAAATTCCAAACAGTTCATTTAATTTATATTATTTAACATAATAAGTATATATTTTTAACTATACAGGTATTTAAACTGACTCAACTAAAATAATAATATGAAAATAATAACTCAAATTAGATAATACTTTTCACAGTATATTCTTTAAAATTATGTATTTTTGTAAGCAAATAAACACAAATTGATTTCAGACAAGACACGCATGGCAAACAAACTATTTGTACGAAAAACACTCTCCGAACTACAGCACGAAGCTGATAATCAGAATATTTTAAAAAGACATTTAACCGCTACTAACCTGGTATTATTGGGGGTTGGAGGCATCATTGGAGCCGGAATTTTTGTGCTTACAGGCACTGCTGCAGCCATACATGCAGGTCCGGCAGTAGCTCTGGCATTTGCCGTGTCAGCCATAGGTTGTATGTTTGCCGGTCTGTGTTACGCTGAGTTTTCATCAATGATTCCGATATCGGGCAGTGCGTATACCTATGGTTATGCAACAATGGGCGAATTTATTGCCTGGATTATCGGATGGGATTTAATATTGGAGTATTTATTTGGTTCGGCCACTGTTGCAGTAGGCTGGAGCGGCTATGTAGTAAGTTTCTTCCATACCATTGGTTTCGACATTCCGGCTGTAATAAGTCAAAGCCCACTAGCTTACGGAGCGGATGGATGGCAACTGACAGGCTCAATAATTAATTTTCCGGCAGTGTTTCTTATTGGTTTCATGACTACTCTGCTGGTTGTAGGCATAAAAGAATCGGCAAAGTTCAATAACATTATTGTACTTATTAAGGTAGCTGTTATTCTCTTATTTATTGGTTTTGGTATTGCACATATTGATGTAGCCAACTGGACACCTTTCATACCTGAAAACACGGGTAAATTTGGGAGCTTTGGATATTCCGGCATATTATCGGCTGCAGCTGTTGTATTTTTTGCCTATATCGGCTTCGATGCCGTATCAACCGCTTCGCAGGAAGCTAAAAACCCCAAAAGGGACATGCCGATAGGAATACTTGTATCATTGGCAATTTGCACAATACTTTACATCGCTGTGAGTTTAACCTTAACCGGCATTGTTGATTACAAAGAATTAAATGTGGCTGCTCCTATAGCACTTGCCATCGATAAATTCGGGGTTGGTTTTGAATGGCTGAGCCCCATCATTAAAATCGGGGCTATCGCCGGGTTGAGTTCTGTAATTTTGGTTTTACTACTCGGACAATCACGCATATTTTTCATCATGGCAAAGGACGGTTTACTCTGGAAAAGTTTTGCCCGCGTTCACCCAAAATACCACACACCACATGTTACCACCATAGTAACAGGTACCATTTCGGCATTGTTTGCAGGCTTCTTCCCCATCGGGTTATTAGGCGAAATGGTATCAATAGGCACATTGCTGGCTTTTGTAATTGTAAGTGTGGGCATTATTTTGTTACGCAAAAAGGAGCCGGAGGCTCAACGTGGCTTCCGCACTCCACTTGTTCCTCTCGTCCCAATTTTAGGCGCTGTAATATGTCTTGCTCAGATGTTTGCATTACCGCTCGACACCTGGATTCGCCTTATTGGATGGATGGTACTGGGAATGATTATTTATTTCACTTACGGAGTAAAACACAGCAAAGCACGCCAGCGCAATCAGTAACAGGTATAAAAAAACCTCCGGTAGTGATTACCAGAGGTTTTTTTATTTATAATACTAAATACAGATTATTCCTGATTCAATGTAACGCGTTTAAACGATACACAGGTTAGCTGTTTCTTAGCAAGTAACTCTTTAACTGTTATTTTTCCGGCTTCTTCGCCACCACCTTCGTATTTTTGCTCTAAAAGAGTATATTCTTTGTAGAATTTAGCCATACGACCTGCAGCAATACTGTTTACTCTTTGTTCAGGTAGAGTAGCTGATTTTTCAGCAGTTACCGTTTCTTTAATTTCACGTGCTTGAGCAGCTACTTCAGGTGTAATCCAACCTTTAGCCATATTTGATTCAATATGAGCTTCGCTATCAACGTGAGCCGGGTTAATACCTGCCTTTTTCAATGCAACTTCAACTTCTTTTGCAACAAGTTCGGTTTTAGTTTTTTCAATTGCCACAGCTAACTCACTATCTTTCACTTTTTGAGGAACAGCCGATTCATCAATAGCTACAGGCGACATTGCAGCAATATGCATTGCCACACCACGAGCAGTTTCAATACCAGCATTTTCTTCAGCAAAAGCAACGATTGTAGTCAACTTGTTTCCCGGGTGAATATAAGCAGCAACAGAACCACCTTCGACATATTCAAAGAAGTCAAGTTCCATTTTTTCGCCGGTAACACCTGAACGGTCGGTAACTAAATCAGCAGCCTTACGACCATTAATTTCAAGTTCTTTTACAGCATCCAACGATGTCACTTTAGCTGCAAGAGCGGCATCAAGAACAGATTGAGTCAATGCAATAAAATCAGCATTTTTAGCCACGAAGTCAGTTTCGCATTTCAGAGCAATGATAGCAGCATAACCACCATTTACACCTGCTAATACACAACCTTCAGCAGCATCACGGTCACTACGTTTTGCAGCAGTTGCCTGACCTTTTTTACGTATAATTTCTATTGCTTTATCGAAATCGCCTTCAGCTTCAGTCAAAGCGTTTTTACAGTCCATCATACCAGCGCCGGTCATGGTACGCAATTTCGAAATATCAGCCATTGTAACAGCCATAATAATAAGTTTTAACACACCCCTCTCCCCTGAAGGGGAATAAGAGTTATGTATATTTGTTAATTAATTTATATTTAAAAAAAGGGTAGAAGCTACAATTTAATCATAACCCGCTACCCTGTTTTCTACACCTTTCATCCCCCTTCAGGGGTTAGGGGTAATTATTCTTCTTCAGTAATGAACTTCTTAGCTACATTTGCATTCAAAGCCACTTCATCTTCTTTTTGAGTACGGGCACGTTTGTTTACACGTGTTTTCTTCTCTTTTACGACAGGAGCTTCAGCTGCATCAGTATCTACTTTTTCAATTTTACGTTCTTCCAAGCCTTCGCTCATAGCCTGAACCATAGCAGCCAGAATTACGTCAACTGATTTTGTAGCGTCATCATTTGCAGGAATTACGAAATCAATTCCATTAGGATTTGAATTTGTATCAACAATACCGAATACAGGAATACCCAAACGCTGAGCCTCTTTAACTGCAATGTGCTCTTTCATTACGTCTACTACGAATAAAGCAGAAGGCAAACGGGTAAGGTCTGCAATTGAACCAAGGTTCTTTTCCAGTTTTTCGCGTTGACGAGAAATTTGCAATTTTTCGCGTTTAGAGATATTATCGAATGTACCATCAGTGGTCATTTTATCGATTGTAGTCATTTTTTTGATAGCCTTACGGATAGTAGGAAAGTTGGTTAACATACCACCAGCCCAACGCTCAGTAATATAAGGCATACCTACTTCAGCAGCACGTGCAGCAACTACATCTTTAGCTTGTTTTTTAGTAGCTACAAAAAGCACTTTGCGACCTGATTTAGCAATTTGTTTCAATGCAGCAGCTGCTTCGTCGATTTTCACGACAGTTTTATGCAAATCGATAATATGGATATCGTTACGCTCCATAAAAATATAAGGAGCCATAGCAGGATTCCATTTACGTTTTAAGTGACCAAAGTGGCAACCTGCTTCTAATAATTGTTCAAAATTTGTTCTTGACATTCTTAATTTTTTAATTTGTTTACTTTCTTCTTGTTAGAAATCAATTTACGGGTAACCATCCAGTGTTTATGAGTCCCGCAAATTTAGATACTAAACTTAGGTGCCAATCAGCCAATTTGGCCCGATAGCTATCGGGATTGCCAATAAATTTGTGCGTTAATTGGCACATTGGCATACTGAAAAATTGGCATATTGCAATATTAACGTTTCGAGAACTGGAATCTCTTACGTGCTTTCGGCTGTCCCGATTTCTTACGTTCCACTTCGCGTGGGTCACGTGTCATGAAACCTTCCGATTTCAATGCCGACTTGTCTTCGGGATTGATTTTTACCAACGCACGGGCAATTGCCAGACGAAGCGCTTCGGCCTGTCCTTTGAAACCACCTCCGTCGAGGTTAACTTTAATATTGTATTTCTCGGTAACTCCTAATTTAGCCAGGGGCTGAGTTACAATATACTGCAACATCGGTGATGGAAAATACACATTCAAATCACGCTTGTTGATGGTGATCTGACCATTTCCTTCGCTTACGAAAACACGTGCTACTGCAGCTTTTCTTCTTCCTAAGGCATTTACTACTTCCATACTGATTATTTAAGTGCGTTTAAATCGATTGTTTTGGGCTGCTGGGCTTCTTTATCGTGGTCGGGACCTGCAAAAACATACAGGTTGCCCAACAACTGAGCTCCTAATTTATTCTTGGGTAACATACCCTTTACCACCTTCTTAATCAGTTTTTCAGGACTCTTGGCCATCAGTTTCGCAGGGGTAATCTCGCGCTGTCCGCCCGGATAACCGGTGTGACGAAGATAAATGCGATCGGTCCATT
>JBLIZK010000161.1:0-5857 GCA_048859825.1 Paludibacter sp. | reverse complement strand
CGGAATTACTTCTTCCACTTCTGTAGGCACTTTACAAACCGATGCAATTTCGTCGTTACGTTTTTCAAGGTTTATCAATCGTACACCTTGTGTTGCACGTCCCATTGTTCGGAAATTGGCTACTTTCAGACGAATTGTTATACCTGATTTATTACTAATCATCAGGTCATTTTCATCGTTTACACTCTTTATGGCAACTAATTTACCTGTTTTTTCGGTAATATTCATAGTTTTCACACCTTTACCACCTCTGTTGGTAATACGGTATATGGCAATTGTCTCGCCATTTTCATCAAGAATTAAATTGCCTTCTTCGTCGCGTTCGTCAAGCATTGTGCGTTTTCCATATCCCTGTTGCGAAACAACCATTACGGTTTCTTTCGTATCGCGGGGTACACAAATCATGCCAACCACCTCATCCTGTCCGTCTTCGTCCAGTTCCATGCCTCGTACTCCGGTTGCTGTACGTCCCATTTCGCGCACTTTCGACTCGTGAAAGCGGATGGCACGCCCGTTACGGTTGGCCATAATTACATCGGCATTACCATCTGTCATACGTACTTGTATTACCTGGTCGTCTTCGCGTATGGTTATTGCATTCACCCCGTTTTGGCGTGGGCGCGAATAAGCTTCGAGCGATGTCTTTTTAATTACACCATTTTTAGTACAGAAAACAAGGAAATGTGAATTGATGTAATCTGCATCGTTCAGGCCTTTTACCCGTATAAATGCGTTTACTTTATCGTCGCTATCAATGTTTAATAAGTTTTGAATAGCACGGCCTTTTGAGTTTTTGCTTCCTTCAGGTATTTCGTACACTTTTAGCCAGTAGCACTTTCCTTTTTGCGTGAAAAACAACATGGTGTTGTGCATCGAAGCTGTGTAGATGTACTCAATGAAGTCCTCGTCGCGCGAGTCGCTTCCTTTTGAACCAACTCCTCCACGTCCCTGCGAACGGAATTCCGAAAGTGCTGTACGTTTGATATAACCCAGGTGCGAAATGGTTATTATCATTTCGTCGTTTGCATAAAAATCTTCAGGGTTAAACTCTTCCGATGCGTATACAATTTGAGTGCGACGTACATCGCCATATTTTGCTTTTACTTCAAGTAGTTCATCTTTAATTATTTGCATTCTTAGTTCTACTTTCTCAAGTATTTCCTGTAAATGAGCTATTAAAGCTAAAATTTCCTGATATTCGGCACGTAGCTTGTCTTGCTCCATGCCTGTGAGTTGACGAAGTCTCATTTCAACGATTGCACGCGATTGGATTTCAGATAATCCAAAGCGCTCCATAAGTCTGTTGCGGGCTTCTTCAGGTGTTTTTGAGTCGCGGATTATTTGAATAGCTTCATCCAGATTATCCAGAATGATCATAAATCCTTCGAGAAGATGTGCGCGTTTTTCGGCTTCCGAGAGTTCAAATTTTGTACGGCGAATAACAACTTCGTGACGGTGTTCAACAAAATAGTGAATAAGGTCTTTCAGGTTAAGCGTACGCGGACGTCCGTGAACCAAAGCAATGTTATTAACACTGAACGATGATTGTAATGCAGTCATTTTGAATAATTTATTCAAAACAACATTGGAATTGGCATCGCGTTTTATATCAATTACAATACGCATACCTTCGCGGTCCGACTCATCGTTGATGTGAGCAATACCTTCAATACGTTTATCTTCAATAAGCGCCACAATGGCTTTAATAAGTTCAACCTTATTAACCATATACGGTATTTCGTTCACAATTATTTTTTCACGTCCCTGTGCATCGGTTTCAATATCCACTTTCGAACGTACAACTACGCGACCTCTACCTGTTTCAAATGCCTCTTTTACGCCATTGTAGCCGTAAATTATACCTCCGGTTGGGAAGTCGGGAGCTTTAATGTATTTTATTAAGTCGGCAATTTCAATTTCATTGTTGTCGATATAAGCAATTGTAGCATCCACAACTTCGCTCAAATTGTGTGGAGCCATATTGGTTGCCATACCTACAGCAATCCCCGACGAGCCATTCACCAATAAGTTAGGAATTCGTGTTGGTAATACTACCGGCTCTTTTAAAGTATCGTCAAAGTTTAACTGAAAGTCAACGGTATCTTTGTTGATATCTACGAGCATATCTTCGGCAAGTTTCCGAAGTCTGGCTTCGGTATAACGCATTGCAGCAGGGCTGTCGCCATCAACCGAACCAAAGTTACCCTGACCGTCCACTAATGGGTAACGCATTGACCATGGCTGTGCCATACGCACAAGTGTACCGTAAATAGAGGAGTCGCCATGAGGGTGATATTTACCCATTACTTCCCCTACAATTCTGGCTGATTTCTTATATGGTTTATCCGAATTGTTTCCCAGTTCGTTCATTCCGTACAAAACACGGCGGTGTACAGGTTTAAATCCGTCGCGTACATCGGGTAAAGCACGCGAAACAATTACCGACATGGAATAGTCGATATACGAGGTTTTCATTTCCTCATCGATGTTCACCTGAATAATTCTGTCTTGTCCAATCATCTATCTTTAGTTTTTAATACATTCAAAAAACGCACTAAATTACTGCTTTTTATTGGTTTATGCAAGTCAAAAATGCTTTATTTTATTTCCTGTTTAATCCTTTTTTAAAGGCCTATAACACTGTTTTTTATTCTGTCCGAAATACATATCTTTGTTTTAAAATTGATTATTACAGAATGAAAAAAAATGCCGTTATTATTGTTGCCGGTGGTAAAGGAATGCGAATGCAGTCGGTTGTTCCTAAACAGTTTATTGTACTGGCAGGTAAACCAGTTCTAATGCATACTTTGCAGCGTTTTTATGATTTTGATAAATCGCTTAAATTGGTTCTTGTTTTACCTCAGGATCAGGTAGATTATTGGAGTGATTTGTGCTTAAAACATCAGTTTGATATTCAGCATGATGTTGTGGAGGGAGGCGATACCCGTTTTCACTCTGTTTTAAATGGATTGACTCGTGTTGGGCAGGTGGAGTTAGTGGCTGTACATGATGGGGTTCGGCCATTGGTGTCAACTGAAACTCTGGAGAGGTGTTTTAAAGCCGGGCATGTTTCCGGCGCTGTGGTGCCTGTGCTTGATAGTGTGGAAAGCATTCGTCAGGTTGATGGTTCGAAAAGTGTTGCTGTGGATAGAAGTAAATATAAAATGGTACAAACACCTCAGGTGTTCGATGCTAATTTATTGAAAGCTGCTTATTGGCAGGATTACTCGCCAGTTTTTACCGATGATGCTTCGGTCGTTGAGCATTATTGGATGTCAGAATGTATGGCTGATCGTGAAATTGTACTGGTGGAGGGAAATCGGGAAAATATTAAAATTACAACTGCCTTTGATTTGTTAGTGGTTGAAATGCTTTTATCTGTATGATGGATAAGCAATTGAATAGAAGTTTGTATATAGATTTACTTCGGGTTTTAGGAGTGGTGGCTGTGGTATTGATACACATTGATTCGCCATTGATGAACATGAACTGGGGGCGAAATCAGGGATACTGGTGGATTGGTAATGTGGTGATGAGTTTGTTGCGGTTTGCAGTGCCGGTTTTTGTGATGATTTCAGGGGCTACCTTGTTGACGAGAGAGATAAAAACGAGTGATTTTTATCGCCGCAGATTTCTGCGTGTTGTTTTGCCTTTGTTGTTTTGGTTGCCGGCATATTGGTTGTTTCGGTGGTTTATGTTGTCGTCGCCGGCACGACCAACGGAGTTTGATGAAGTAGTGAATTGGGCTTTTGGTTTGTTTGTCACTGAAGGTGTGTCCAAACATTTGTGGTACATGTATATGATTGTGGTATTGTACGCATTAATGCCTCTGATGGCCGGGCTGTTGAAAAAAATAAATGAACGGGGGGTGCTGGTGTTACTGGGTGTCTGGTTGTTTTATTTGTCGTTGCAGCAGGCCGGACTGGTTTCGGTTGATTTTTTAGGTGCGGGTTTGCGAAAGGTTTATAATTATTTGCTGTACATTGGTTACTTACTGACAGGTTATTATTTGGTGCGATATATGCCCTGTGTGAAAATCAGATTGTCAATATTAATGTTGGTGTTCGTTCTGACGGTTTTGTTGTCGGCCATAGTTAGTTATTGGTTAAGTATGGAGAGTGGTAGGCAAAATACTGTTGTTATGGGAAGTTTAGGTGTGAATTCCTTTGTGCAGGCTGTGGCAGTATTTCTGATTTGTCGGAAAATTACGATTAAAAGTGTTTTTTATAATCGGATTATTTGGTGGATGAGTGATCTTAGTTTTGGAGTTTATTTCATACACATTATGGTTATCAGTCTTTTTTATCGACTTGGTGTGTTTTGGACCATGGCTCATCCGGTTTTATCTGTACCTTTGGTATTGATAATGGTATTGATGGTTTCATTTTCTTTGATTTATGCTCTGAAGAAAATTCCATTTCTGAATAAATTTATTGGATAACAATTAAACAAAAATGCAGACCCGATATCAGGTCTGCATTTTTATTTGAAAATAAGACATTCAGTTTGAAAATCAAATCATGTCAAAGCCTGTGTAAGGTACAAGTGCTGCGGGAATACGTATGCCTTCAGGTGTTTGATTGTTTTCCAAAAGAGCGGCCACAATGCGTGGGAGTGCCATGGCACTGCCATTAAGAGTGTGCACGAGTTGCGTTTTTTTGTCGCTGCCTTTGAAACGGCATTTCAAACGATTGGCCTGATAGCTTTCGAAATTTGATACTGAGCTAACTTCAAGCCAGCGTTCCTGAGCAGCCGAATATACTTCGAAATCGAATGTGAGGGCCGATGTAAAGCTCATATCGCCACCGCAAAGTCGAAGAATTCTCCATGGTAATTCCAGTTTTTCAACCAGAGTTTGTACGTAATCAACCATTTCAGTGAGTCTGTCGTACGATGTTTCAGGGTTGGCAATTTGTACAATTTCAACTTTGTCGAATTGGTGTAGACGGTTTAGTCCGCGTACGTCTTTTCCGTACGACCCTGCTTCGCGACGAAAGCAAGCTGAATAGGCAGTGTTTTTAACCGGGAGCTCTTTTTCGTCCAAAATAACATCACGGTAAATATTGGTTACAGGTACTTCTGCGGTTGGTATCAGGTATAAATCGTCGAGTTGGCAGTGGTACATCTGGCCTTCTTTGTCGGGAAGCTGACCGGTGCCATAGCCCGATGCTGAGTTTACCACATAGGGTGGTTGTACTTCAAGGTAGCCTGCGTCGCGTGCATTATCTAAAAAGAAATTGATAAGCGCTCTTTGTAAACGGGCTCCTTTGCCTTTGTAAACCGGAAATCCGGCACCCGAAATTTTTACGCCCAATTCAAAGTCTATCAGGTCGTATTTTTTTGCTAAGTCCCAGTGTGGCAATGCGCCTTCGGGTAATACGGGCATGTTGCCGCCTTCCCGTTCTACCACATTATCTTCAGCATGTTTTCCTGTCGGAACACTTTCGTGCGGAAGGTTTGGGATTTGCACGAGTAAATTATTTAAGTTTTGCTCTATTTCCGAAAGTTTTTCATCCAATGATTTTATAGAATCTTTTAATTCGGTAGTTTTTTCTTTGGCTGTTGCGGCTTCTGCTTGTTTGCCTTGTTTGAAAAGCATTCCTATCTCTTTTGAGAGATTGTTCATTTCGGCAGAAGTGCTGTCCAGTTGGGTTTGCGTTGATTTTCTCAGGCTGTCCAGTTCAACCACCTGTGAGATTATAGCTGTTCCATCGAAATGTTTCTTTGCCAATCGGGTAATAACCTCATTGGTGTTTTCGGTAATATATTTGAGTGTCAACATAATTTACATTTTCAATAATATCATTGACGATTTGGTGTTGTATCAAACCGACAAATGTCTTTGTTCTTGATTCTT
>JBLIZK010000160.1:0-2605 GCA_048859825.1 Paludibacter sp. | reverse complement strand
ATGTCTTTTTGTTTTTCCTGATAATCTTTGATTTTTACGTTATATTCTTCGCGCATTTTCAGAAGCTCACCTTCCCATTGTGCACCAAGTTCGTCGATTGTTTTTTCCACAGAAGCAAGTTCAGGCATAAGTTTGATAATCTCCTGAGAGTTTACGTGTCCCAGTTTTTCCTGAGCAAAGAGTCCGATGGGTAATGCGCAAAGCATTATTAATGCAAATTTTTTCAACATGTTCAATTATTTTTTTTAGAGTTTATTTTTATCCTTGAAATTTAAAGCGTGCAAATTTATAAAATTATTTGGAATAACCCAATTTCTGCAGTACGAGGTCGCTGATGTCCAGTTTGGGCGATACGTAAATCATATTCATTGAGGAACTTTTGTCGAAAACGGCGCTTAAATCCTTCTCGTTGCTTATTTCCTGAATAGCTGCATAAACTTCGTCCTGAATAGGTTTCATCAAACTCTGACGTTTTTTGAAAAGTTCTCCGTCTGTACCGAAGTAGGTTCTTTTCAGTTCCTGTGCAGTTTTTTCCTTGGCTACAATTTCTTCTTCACGTTTTACCTTCATTTCGGCCGAGAGAAATACAAGTTCAGTCTGGTAGTTTTTGTACATATTCTGCACTTCCTGCATTTGTGCTTCCACTTCCGATTGCCATTTTTTTGAAATCTGTGTCAACTGTTCGTTAGCCGTTTCGAATGCAGGAATATTCTTCATAATATATTCCATATCCACCATGGCAAATTTCTGTGCATTTCCTGCTATTGCTATACCGACCAACAGACAAAGAGAAATTATTAGTTTTTTCATATTCATTTTATTTAAAATGGTTACTTCAATTTTTATTCTGATACCGGCAATACAAATTCTTTGCCAAAGTTTTTTTGCTGATAATAATTACTGATATCCTTTTCTTATAATGCTGTCATTCAATAACTACCAACTACCAACTACCAACTACTAACTGTCAACTATCAACTGTCAATTGTCAACTGCTTACAGCTCCTGTCCCAGCACAAAGTGGAACTGACTTCCTCCGCGCTGACCATAGTAACCTTTGTCAAACCCGTAACCCCAGTCGATACCCATCATACCAACCATTGGAAGGAAGATACGTACACCGATACCAGCCGAACGTTTCAGGTCGAAAGGATTGTATTGTTTGATACTTGAAAAACTGTTACCCGCTTCGAGGAAGGCCAGCGCATAAATGGTAGCCGATTGTTCGAGAGATAGCGGATAGCGGAGTTCCATGGTGAATTTGTTATACAAATAACCCGATGAAGTTTGTGTTGAAAGATTATAAGGTGTAAGTGTACCGCTTTCGTAACCACGCATGGCAATGTAATCGGTTCCGTAACTTGTGTAAGCCGACATACCGTCGCCACCCATATAGAATGTTTCAAATGGCGATTTTGCATTCACATTGTAGTGACCCAGATAAGAGAACATTGCACGGGTCATAAGTACAAGCGCTTTGTCGTTTGGAGTCAGCGGAGTAAACATTTTACCGTTGAAAGTCCACTTGTGATATTCAATCCATTTGTATTTTTCCTGATCAGTCAGGGAAGCATAATCCTTGTTGTTAAACGAAGAATATGGCGGTGTTATTTTCAGACCAAGCGAGAACGAAGAACCACGACGCGTGTAAATAGGGTTGTCGATAGAACTGCGGCTCAGCGTAAGGTTCAGACTCAGGTTGTTGAACATACCCTCGGTAATAGGGAACATGGAACGATACCAGCCTTTGAGCATAAACAACTGATACGAAAGTTCTCCGTAGAAAGTAAAGAAGTCATCGGGCCAGCTGAGACGTTTTCCGTAACCAAGCGAAGCACCTGCTGTACGCATATATTTATCAGGGTCCATTTCGCTGTCGTAGTACGAACTGTTGTAAGCGCTGTTTCCGTAGCTGTTGCCATACATACTGCCATATCCGTATCCACCATAACCGTATCCACCATAGCCGTAGCCGCCATATCCGTAACCCGATTGCATATTGTTCAGATAACGGTCACTAATGCTCGACTGCGAAGAATAGTAAATCGCAGCCGAAAGCGAATTCGGTCGTTTACCACCGAGCCATGGTTCGAGGAACGACATACTTACCGACGAATACGATTGTCCGTTGGTACGGGCGTTCAGTGAGAAGGTTTGTCCTTCACCCTGTGGCACAATGCGGTAGGTTTCGGGGCGGAAAAGATTCTGAATAGCAAAGTTGCTGAATTTTAAACCAATACTTCCCACAATACCTGTCGAACCCCAACCGGCCGAAAATTCCACCTGGTCGCTACCTTTGGTTTCGAGTTCGTAGGTAATGTCCACGGTACCATCTTCCTGATTAGGCTGAATATCCGGACGAAGTTTTTCCTGATCGAAATGACCCATTTGAGCCAGCTCACGCAATGAACGCATAATGTCGGACTGACTGTAAAGCTGACCGGGTTTGGTGCGGAGTTCGCGGCGAACCACGTGCTCGTAAACGCGGGTATTTCCCTTGATGTTGATTTCGTTGATAGTGGCTGGTTTTCCTTCGTAAATACGCATTTCGAAGTCGATAGAATCGTTGTCGATTTGTACTTCTACAGGTTCTATGTTCGAAAAT
>JBLIZK010000159.1:0-3875 GCA_048859825.1 Paludibacter sp. | reverse complement strand
ACGCATATTTATAGGCGAAGACGAACAAGGGATATCAGATTTGAGCAAAGCCGGCGAACTGGGCATTTATCAATCGTATAATCTAATCCAGCGATTCAAATCAAAGTAATCTTTTTTGATTTACAACTTAAGGCTTGTATTTATCTCGAATAGAGTAAATTACAAGCTTTTTTTTGCGCATTTCTCACACATCTGTGTAAAAAGCAATAAAATGCTATAAAACTGAATATTTAATATCTTTCTGATTATCAGAATCAAAAAAATAATTCAAAAATAAATGCTTATTTCGTTGAGAATGAGAAATAATTACACTAATTTTGTCGCGAAATTCAATTATGGAAATTTTTCCGTAATATTTGAATTTTTAGTTGTGTATTTTAAAAAATATCATTATAAATTTCAAATTATTTTACGTTATGAATCTTACGCACATTGAACACTTAGGTATTGCAGTAAAAAGCCTTGAAACAGCCATTCCTTATTACGAAAACGTTTTAGGATTAAAATGTTATGCAGTAGAAGAAGTTGCAGAGCAAAAAGTTAAAACTGCTTTTTTCAAAGTGGGTCAAACAAAAATAGAATTACTCGAATCGACTGATCCGGAAGGACCTGTAGGAAAATTTATTGAAAAAAAGGGCGAAGGTGTACACCACGTAGCTTTTGCAGTAGAAGGTCTGCAACAAACACTTGATTTGGTTGCTGAAAAAGGAGTAGCATTAATTGATAAAGCGCCACGTAAAGGTGCAGAGGGATTGAACATTGCATTTTTGCACCCAAAATCAACTTTCGGCGTGCTGACTGAATTGTGCGAAGACCCTAACAAATAATTTTTTAATTCTCATAGATTTCCCGATCCGCTATTTATCCGGCATGGCACGTGATCCTGTTGGATAAAAAATGGATATAATCAATAATAAAAAAGTTTTTATGGAAAATCAACAGAAAGTAAAAAAGCTGATCGACTTACGCGCACAGGCCAAAATTGGTGGTGGCGAAAAGCGTATCGCATCGCAACATGCTAAGGGTAAACTTACTGCACGTGAGCGTATTGAAATGCTGCTCGATGAAGGTAGTTTCGAAGAGCTCGACATGTTTGTAACTCACCGTTGTAACAACTTCGGTTTGGAAAAAGAAAAGTATCTTGGCGATGGTGTTATCACAGGTCATGGTACAATTGATGGCCGTACAGTATTCCTGTTTGCTCAGGATTTTACCGTTTTCGGAGGTTCACTCTCTGAAACTATGGCACTCAAAATTTGCAAAATTATGGATATGGCCATGAATATGGGCTGTCCGGTTATTGGTATTAACGACTCGGGAGGTGCCCGTATTCAGGAAGGCGTTACATCGCTTGCCGGATATGCCGAAATTTTCCAACGCAACATTATGGCTTCGGGTGTTATACCTCAAATATCAGCCATTTATGGTCCTTGTGCTGGTGGTGCAGTATATTCACCTGCATTAACCGACTTTGTATTAATGACTGAAGACAACTCATACATGTTTGTAACAGGTCCGAAAGTAGTAAAATCGGTTACTGGCGAAGATATTTCGACTGAAGACCTCGGAGGAGCCGATGTACATGCCGGAAAATCGGGCGTAGCACACTTCAAAGTTGAAAACGAAGAAGAAGGAACGTTGTTAATGCGTAAACTACTTTCGTATTTACCACAAAACAATTTGGAAGAAGCTCCGATTTTGGATACAAAAGATCCGATTGATCGTTTGGAAGATAGCTTAAATACGATAATTCCGGACAATCCGAACATGCCTTACGACATGAAGAACGTAATTCATACCATTGTGGATAATGCGGAATTCCTCGAAGTTCATCGCAATTATGCACGTAACATTATTGTAGGTTTTGCCCGTTTCAATGGTGTTTCAACTGGTATTATTGCTAATCAACCTAACTTCCTTGCTGGTGTACTTGATTGCGATGCTTCACGTAAAGCTGCCCGTTTTGTACGCTTCTGCGACGCATTTAACATCCCGATTCTTACACTGGTTGATGTACCGGGATTCCTTCCGGGTTCAGGTCAGGAATACGCAGGTATTATTACGCACGGTGCAAAATTAATGTTTGCTTATGGCGAAGCTACTGTACCTAAAGTTACAGTTACATTGCGTAAATCGTACGGTGGTGCTCACGACGTTATGAGCTGTAAACAATTGCGTGGCGACTTTAACTATGCATGGCCTACAGCCGAAATTGCAGTTATGGGAGCAGGTGGCGCTATCGAGGTATTAGAAGGTCGCGGTATTAATGCCATAACCGACCCTGAAGAAAAAGCAAAATTCATTGCTGAAAAAGTGGGTGAATACAACGAGAAATTTGCGAATCCGTATCAGGCAGCTGCCTATGGTTATATCGACGATGTAATTGAACCACGTAATACTCGTTTCCGTATTGTTCGTGCATTCCAGGCGCTGCAAACCAAAAAAGTAGTAAATCCGTTACGCAAACACTGTAATATTCCTTTGTAATTATGATTTTATTAAAAATTACATCATGGACAGAGCTTTTAATCGGCTCGGCCATCGGAATTGGCGTAGTGTTTATAGCCCTTTGTATTCTTGTTGTATTATTTCAAATACAACAAAAAATCATGTTGGGTAACACAAAACGAAAATTGGTAAAGGGAGGTAAAAAAGAAGAAGAAATCACAGATATTGCCGCAAATGAAATTGCTGCTATATCGATGGCTCTTCATCTGTTTATGAACGATATGCACGACGAAGAAAGCAACGTAATCACGATTAAACGTATTGAACGTCGCTATTCTCCTTGGAATTCAAAGATTTATGGTTTAAACAATACAATTCGCAGATAATGAAAAAATTCGATTTTAATATAAATGGCGACGATTACAATGTACATATCAAATCAATAGAAGGCGATGTGGCTGAAATCGAAGTAAACGGAACTCCTTATTCCGTAAAAATTAAACAGGAAATAAAAACTTCTAAAACACCTATTTTGGTGCGCAAAGAAGGTAGCAGTAAATCGGCCGATAAACGTGTTATCGAAAACATGAGCCCGGTTAGCAACAGTGCAAAACCAAGTTCAAAAGCAATTAAATCGCCACTTCCGGGAAGTGTCATTAAAGTGATGGTAACTGAAGGGCAAAGTTTTAAAGAAGGTGATGTGCTGATGGTTATGGAATCGATGAAAATGGAAAACAACATTTTGGCCGAACGCAGTGGTACAGTTGTAAAAATTTGTGCTCCTGCCGGAAGCGCCGTTCTTCAGGATGCCGACTTATTTCTTGTTGAATAATAAACAGTTACAAGAATGAGAGATAGTAAATATAAGATAGGTTTATTACTTATCCTGATGGGAATGTTTCTGCCTGTGCATATATTTGCACAGCAAGCAGGTGAACATTCGCTGGTAATGGAAAGTTTGCAACGGTTCTGGGCATTCACCAGTTTTGCAAATTTTGAAATGAAATATCTGGTAATGATAGTTGTCGGTTTAGCATTTATCTGGTTGGGTATTGCTAAAAACTGGGAACCATTGTTACTTGTGCCCATTGGATTTGGTATATTGGTAGGAAATGTTCCTTTTGCTGAAGGTTATAAAATTGGTATTTACGAACAAGGTTCAGTATTAAATATTTTATACAGTGGGGTAATAAATGGCTGGTATCCACCATTAATCTTTTTGGGTATAGGTGCCATGACAGATTTTTCTACTTTGATTGCTAATCCGAAACTTTTGCTTATTGGAGCTGCTGCGCAGATAGGTATATTTGCCACATTTATAGGTGCTTATGCACTTGGATTTACTCCGGAGCAATGCGGTGCAATTGGTATTATCGGTGGAGCCGACGGCCCGACTGCCATTTTCCTTTCATCGCGTTTAGCGCCTG
>JBLIZK010000158.1:0-3803 GCA_048859825.1 Paludibacter sp. | reverse complement strand
TTTATCGTTTCGACTATGAGCCATGATGACTGAATGTTGTGAAACAACTTATTGTTTTAAACAACAAACACAATGAATATAATCAAGTTAAATAAAATAATACAAGCTATTTTTCTGAAATTTCAATCGCAATTTATTCTTTTCAATTAGCACATTTTTCGGATAATTATTAGCTTTAAACGTGTTTTGAAATATGAAGAAATTATTATTAAGCCTTCTGGCTTTATCCTTAGCTGTTTTATCTTACGGAGTAACCTACAACGTTACAGTTCCTACAGGCACAAAAGCGTGTTATATTGCAGGTGAAATGAACAATTGGACGCAACAGGCAATGAATAAAGTGGACGAAACCCATTATACATTGGATATTGCGTCGGCAACTACGGCACAACAGTACAAGTATTGCTCCGGCCCGGAATGGGCTTACGAGGAATTGGACGCCTCCGGAAATCAGCCATCTAACCGTTCCTACACTTCCAGCGATGTGGTTATTCAATGGAGGGCGGTTTACGACCCATCAGCAGTCGCGGTTACCGAAAATGTAACCTACACCGTCGCGGTTCCCGAAGAAACGGATGTTTGCTATTTTGCAGGACAAAGCACAAGCTGGGTTTACAAACAAATGGCAAAAAAGGACGATACCCATTTCACAGTTACAATAGAAACGTCCAGTAAAAATAGTTACAAGTACAGCTCCGGTCCGGGTGTGGATTATGAAGAACTGGATGCGAACGGGCAGGCGATTTCAAACAGGACTTACGCGGCCTCGGATGTTGTGGCAAAATGGAAGCAGGTTTACTATTCAGCTCCTGTAGGGGTAACGTATAACGTTGCTGTTCCAACAGGAACAAAGGCTTGTTATATTTCCGGCGAAATGAATAACCGGAGTTTTACGGCTATGACGAAAATTGACGATACTCATTTTATGCTCAATATCCCTTCCGCAAATTCATCGCAACGATATGTCTATTGCTCGGGGCCTGATTTGAGCTATAAGGAAACAACAGCCAACGGGTCAACCGTTTTCGACAGAAATTATAATTATCGTGATGTGGTTGCAAAATGGCCGTCGGTATTCACGCCGGGTTCGTCTATAACGCTGATATCCGATTTTTCGAGAAAAAGCTATGAATGTGGCGCCGTGCTTCCGGTAACGTGGACAAGCAATAACGTACAAAATGTAAAGATTCTTTTTTCGGGTGATTATGGTTTGACCTGGAGCGAAATTGCAACCGTTCCCGCCAGCAACGGATTATATAATTGGACTCTGCCATCAAAAGCATTGTACCAATGCAAAATAATGCTCTGTGATGCGTCTAATAACCTCGTGAATAGTTCTACAAGGGGCATGTTTGTTGTTTATAATCATCTGCCCGAAAAGGTTGAGCCATTGCTCAGAAATTATTTTCAGGTATTTCTCTATCCATACAACGATAAATATCCGGTTACAACAACTTCAGACAGCGAAATTATTAACGGTAAAGTTGGAAATGCCTGCGGGCCTACTGCTGTAACAAATATTCTGTCCTATTGGGAATTTCCAAGAAAAGGGTTTGGCTCCAGGACATTCACCGACGTGAACAATTGCATATGGTCTGCCGATTTTTCTTCGGCAAATTACAATTACGATTTATTGAGCGATCAAATAACCGCAAATAGCCCTCAAAATATTATTGATGCCAACGCCACACTGATGTATCACGCCGGAGTTGCCATGCATAATATTTATAGAAGTGGTAATTCTGCAGATGTGCTAAATGGTTATAAACAATATTTGGGATATAACGCAAAAGCTGTTGAGTTATGCCGTGATGACTACAGCCCCGCACAATGGGAAAAAATAATGAAATCAGAACTGAGTCTTGGGCGTCCGCAAATGATGCAGGGATGGGGCAATTATATAGGAAATAATGGGTATGGCGGACATTGGTTTATATGCGATGGATATTCAGCAGACAACTTGTTCCATATCAGTCTGGATTATGACGGAGCCAATGGAAGAAAATACTGCCCCTTATACGAATTTGACGTTTATAAGATGAGAAACTGGATTTTTGCATATCTCGAACCTGAAAAAAACGGCAAAGATATTCAGCTCACTTCCCCTGCCGGAGGAGAAAGTTGGAAACAAGGAACGGTAAAAAATGTTCAATGGACGAGTTCTGGTGTTTCAAACGTCAAAATTGAGTTTTCAGAAAACGATGGAGAATCGTGGACAACTATTGCAAACAATATTTCAGCGGCTTTAGGAAATTATGACATAACTTTGCCTGTGACTGTTTCCACAAAATGCAAAGTCAGGGTAAGCGATGTATCAGATGAAAATATTTACAGCCGTAACAGGATAGCATTCAGCTTGTACGACACAAAATCCCTGGCATTGTATTCTTCGATACCCTCAACATTGCAGACCGGCGTAATCCTGCCTGTCAGGTGGACTTCAAAAGGGGTAAAAACCATTAAAATCGAATACAGTACCGATAATGGCGGGACGTGGAATTTCGTTGCCGAAACCAATGTCGAAAATCTTGTATATAAATGGACTCTGCCCAATATTGTGACTTCAGGATGTAAAATAAGGGTCTCCGACAAATCGGACAACTCGCTTGTTTCCGAAAGTTCGTCATTCTCTATTGTTGATTATCCCATCATGGGCGGACCTTATCCTGTTGACAACAACACAATGGCTCTGTATCATTTTGACAATGACTATTTTAATTCAGTAAATCCTCAAACTTATGCTAGCCCGTTCAATGCTACCAATTTTATTTCAAATGATGAAAATAAAATGGATTACGCGCTTAAAATTGACAATAGCGCCGTTTCAAGCTGTGTGGTATTACCTCACGAAAATTCGCTGAGTTTAACGGGAAACTGGACTGTTGAGTTTTGGTTTAAAATCAATTCGTGGGGCGGAACCACCACTCAATATCCGTATATGTTCCTTAAATCGGGAGCAAATTATTTTGTTTTTCTTGATGTGGCTTCAAAATCATTACACGCCGGATACGATTATGAGGGCGGAGCCGAAAATGTATTTATGCCCGGTAATGTGTTGGAATTGAATAAGTGGTATCACGTTCTATTCACCCGTAATACGCTGAATACGACACTAAACTGCCAGTTGCGCGATGCTACCCGCCAGTTGTTAAGTTCAAACTCAGCGACCTACAGTCCTTCACACATTCCCAAAACTAATACCAATCCGGTTAATATCGGTGGATTTACCGGTGGGTCGAACGTCCAGTTTGACGGTTTTATTGATGAAGTAAGAATAAGTAATGTCGTGAGAACTTTTATAAGTACAGGCATCAATAATGTAAACAATGATCCAATTTTCTCTGTATATCCCAATCCAACTAACGGAATTATTCATTTGAACATATCTAAAATGATTTCTAACGGGTTGATAAGAATAACAAACATTAACGGGCAGGAAGTTTATAATCAAAAAATGAATGATATAACAAATAGTACCATTTCACTATCAAACCTATCAAAAGGAATTTATTTTATCCGTATTTATAATAATGAAAACTCTTGGACAGAGAAGATCATATTACAATAAACACCGTATTTTTGATTAATCAATTTTAACAAAAATAGAATCATAAGAAAGAAAAAAAAAGAAAAACGGCTGCTTTTGTGTGGTTTACCAGTCGACTTGAACGTGAGTTGCGAGAGTTTTCTCACTTTATCGGCCGACTTTTAACGAGTGACAGACAATCAAACTACAGGCCATAACACACGCCTATGTTCACAGGCTGGCTGACGTGCACTTAGCGGGTTTTGCGCCCGCATTC
>JBLIZK010000157.1:0-5407 GCA_048859825.1 Paludibacter sp. | reverse complement strand
GTTTTTTGCAGTCGTGTTCTTATGGATTGAATATCGAGTGTTGAAACATCATTTTGTGTTGTATCTACCACAATGTCAGCATATTTCAGCATATCGTCAGTTGAAGTCTGATGCTGAATTCGTGCCAGAACCTGATTGCGATTAATACTATCCCGTGTCATTACCCGTTCTATTCGCGTCTAAATATCAGCAGTTATTACTATTACTTTTTCAGTATATGCCTGAAAGCCCCCTTCGAACAAAATAGCACATTCCAGAAACTTGATACTGTCCGGAGCTAGTTTGCTGCACCATCTGCGAAAATCACTTCGCACAGCAGGATGAACAATCTCATTCAGCTTTTTTAATAGCCCTGCATTGTCAAACACCACAGAAGCCACGAATTGCCTGTTAAGCACATCGCCATTGTAGGCATTTTCACCCAGCAATGCTATTATTCGCTTTTGGACCTCTTTGTCAGTATTTTGTAGTCGACGCGCTTCAATGTCAGTATTGTACACAGGATAACCGGCTTCCATAAGGCGTTTCGAAAAACTTGATTTTCCGCTGCCAATTCCGCCGGTTATACCTACTACCATCTTTGAATAAAAAAACGAGTTATTTGCTATACTTTAAATCGTGCCCCATGCGGAGTTTTTTGGTTTGCATGTAAAAGGCATTGTATTTATTGGGCTGGATTTCAATGGCTACATTTTCAATAATGGTTAGGCCATAGGCTTGCAAACCAATGCGTTTAATCGGGTTATTGGTAAGTAACCGGATGTTTGAAACGCCAATCTGACGTAAAATTTGCGCACCTACGCCATAATCGCGTTCGTCAGCTTTAAAACCCAGATGTAAATTTGCATCAACGGTATCCATCCCTTCTTCCTGTAGTTTATAAGCTTTCATTTTATTCATCAAGCCTATACCACGACCTTCCTGATTCATGTATACAATTACTCCTTTGCCTTCCTGCTCAATCATTTCCATTGATTTGTGTAATTGTTCGCCACATTCGCAACGCATCGAACCAAAAATGTCGCCTGTTACGCACGACGAATGTACACGCACCAATACTGGCTCATCGGCTTCCCATTCGCCTTTAATTAACGCAACATGCTCTAAGCCATTCGATAATTGTTTGAATGGTATCAGTTTAAATTCGCCATAAGCTGTGGGCATATTTACTTTTACGCCCATTTCCACCAGCGACTCCGATTTTAATCTGTAAGCAATTAAATCTTTAATCGCCACTATTTTGAGTCCGAATTTTTGTGCCAGAACCATTAATTCCGGTAAACGGGCCATGGTACCATCCTCGTTCATGATTTCTATCAAAGCAGCAGCCGGATTTAAACCAGCCAGACGAGCCAAATCTACACCTGCTTCAGTATGTCCTGAACGACGTAAAACACCTTTTGAACGTGCTCTGAGCGGGAAAATATGTCCCGGACGTCCAAAAGTTTCGGGTTTGGAAGCGGGGTCGGCTAAAGCCTGAAAAGTAGCAGCTCTGTCTTCGGCCGAAACGCCTGTAGTGCAACCTTCAAGTTTGTCCACACTAACAGTGAAGGGTGTGGCGTGTATAGAAGTGTTTTTTTGTGTTTGCATTTCGAGTTCAAGTTCATCACAACGCTCCTCGGTGAGTGGTGCACATAATACTCCTCTGCCCTTTGAAATCATGAAATTGACAATTTCAGGCGTTACCTTTTCAGCCGCACAAATAAAATCGCCTTCATTTTCACGGTCTTCATCGTCAACTACAATTATTACTTTACCCTCTCTTATATCAACAATTGCTTCTTCTATCGTATTTAATACAAATTCCATATATAGTGTTATTTTTTTGTTTTAGAACTGAGTTTTGAAAATTTAGCCACCAAACGTTGTATTATTTTCTGGTATTCTTCAATATTGAACAAGGTTGCATCGACAGCGGCTTTATAGGTTAAAAATATACCTATAGGAAGCAATATCGAAGAACTAAGCCACATCCCTTCATAAGCAGTCATTATACCTTCGCGTGCCATTTTGTAGCCGGTATTATCAATAATATAGTAAATAATAAACATGATAACCGAGATTACTACTGGTGCACCTAAACCTCCTTTACGGATAATTGCACCCAATGGTGCTCCGATAAAAAAGAAAATAAGGCATGCAAACGACAGTGTAAACTTGCGATGCCACTCAATTTGATGGCGGGCAACATATAATATCGGTTCGCCAAGAGTTACTTTATTAAACTCTATTTGTCCCTTCATATCAATGGCCTTTTGCAAAGCAGTTGACGATGCCATTGTCATTGTTTGCTTGTCCATTGTATAAAACAAAGTGTCGGGATTATAGTTTTTTAATTGTATGTTTTTTGTTATATCCAACGAACGTCCGGGAAACGATTCCCTCCCGAAGTAGCGTCGTTCAACAATATCGTGTGCCTGTTCGGCGCGACGTTGCTCCACTACTTTTTCAGCCGAATCAATAGAACTCTGAAGTTGAAAAATATTTTTACTTACAAAATTATCTTCCAATATACTCTCGTCGTAACGGTTAAAATCTGAATCGAAATCAATTAATATCTCCTTGTAACTAAATGATTCTCTGCGATATGGTATATTGCCTGAAGTATAGCTAAACGATTGATTTTTCAGATTTTCAAAACTTTCGCCACTGTATAATTGCAGCAAAAGATATTTCTTATCCTCACTGAATTTGATTCTTCCCGAATCGGCCAGCATGATTGATGAATTATCAAAACCCTCTGAGAAATCGTAAATCATCATGTCTTTCAGTTGACCGTTGTGTTTTTCGCGTACATACAGATTTACACCTCCGATACCCGAATAAAACTCTCCAGTAGGTATATCCAATTCGGGCGACTTCTGGCGCAGTGAAAAGATTAATGTCCAAAGCTTTGTTTGTGTAACGGGTAGTACATTATTGGCAAAAAAGAAAGCCCCCATGCTGATAATTATAATGAAAATTATCAAAGGGCGAATGATACGAAACAAGGAAATTCCGGCCGATTTCATAGCTGTAAGCTCAAAATTCTCGCCCATATTACCAAATGTCATCAGTGAGGCAAGCAGGATGGCCAAAGGCAATGCCATCGGAATCAGCGAGGCAATGGCGTACATGAAAAATTCGGCAATTACATCCAGGCCAATGCCTTTTCCAATCAGTTCGTTAAAATGCTTCCACAAAAATTGCATCAACAAAATGAAAATACATATCAGAAACGTCATTACAAACAATGTAACAAAGCGTTTAAATATATATAAATCAATTTTTTTTATCCGAAACATTTGCCTGTGTTTTAATATGAAACGGGCGCAAAGTTACTCTAAAAATGCTGATATTACAATATGAAATTGTTTTGTGTTCCTCTCATTTTTGATTTATTAATTATTCAATTCAGAAAAAGCAAGCGGGTTTTTATTTATAGCTGTAGCTTGTTTCAATTCAACAGTTATACCTATATTTGTATTTCAATTGCTTATAATGAATAATTTATTTCGAAAAAAGACCATTCAACCACAAATTGCAGACAATATTCATGCTCCTCATAGCATGAAAAAAGTATTGCGTGTTCGCGATTTAACCATGATGGGCATCGCCGCTGTTATAGGTGCAGGTATTTTCTCTACAATTGGTACTGCAGCATACAATGGCGGACCGGGAGTTATTCTACTTTTTGTGATTACAGCTGTAGCTTGTGGTTTAACTGCATTGTGTTATGCTGAATTTGCCAGCAGAGTTCCGGTATCGGGTAGTGCTTACACCTATTCGTATGTAACATTTGGTGAGTTAATTGCATGGATTATTGGCTGGTCGCTCATTCTGGAATATTCTATTGGGAATATTGTGGTTGCTATAAGCTGGAGTGCCTATTTTAGCAATTTGCTTGAAGCTTTTCATCTGTATTTGCCAGAATACCTGCGTGTGGGCTATCAGACAGCATACAATAGCTATTTACATGCAGTGGAAAATAATTTACCTACTGATTTATTAACCTGGAGCAATGCTCCTACCCTATTGGGAGTGCCGTTTATTATTAATCTACCCGCTTTTATAATTGTGGTTTTTGTTACTCTGATTGCCTATATTGGCATTTCTGAGAGTAAAACCGGTGCAAATATAATGGTACTGCTTAAAATCGCCATTCTTATATTTATTGCTGTATTAGGTTTCTGGATTATTTTCAGTGAAAATAAAACTGATAACTGGTCGCCCTTTTTACCCAATGGAATGAAAGGGGTTTTTCAGGGCGTTTCAGCAGTTTTCTTCGCTTATATAGGCTTTGATGCAATATCTACTACTGCTGAAGAATGCGAAAATCCCCAACGCGATTTACCGCGTGGCATGATATACTCATTATTGATTTGTACCATTATTTATGTAATCATTACTCTGGTTATAACCGGTCTGGTTAACTATAGTGAACTTGAGGGAGTAGCCGACCCGCTGGCCTATGTTTTTAATGTCATTGGCATGTCTCAGGTAGGTTTATTTATTTCGGTAATTGCAGTTGTTGCTTCTACAAGCGTTTTATTGGTATTTCAAGTCGGTCAACCCCGTATTTGGATGAGTATGAGTCGGGACGGATTATTACCTTCTATATTTGGCAAACTCAACAAAAAGAGCAAAGTCCCCGGATTTGCCACAATAATTACCGGATTAATTGTGGGTTTGCCTGCATTGTTTATCGATGAACTATTGATGACCGATCTTACCAGTATCGGAACATTATTTGCGTTTATTTTGGTATGCGGAGGCGTGCTAATGTTGCCCGTACTGCCCGAAAAGAAAGGCTTTAAGTTACCGTATATCAATGGAAAGTGGATAGTTATGTCGATTATGCTGTTGCTTTTAATATTATTCAGAGACCGTATTCATATAATTATTGTAAACTTTGAGCATATCAATGCACAGGAGATTTTGTTTATACTTTTTCTGTTAATAGGAATTTCGCTGGCTGTAATTACTTTTTTAAAACGATTGACATTGATTCCGGTTTTAGGAATTTTGAGCTGTTTGTATCTGATGGTCGAAATTCCGGCAAACAGTTGGTTTGTTTTTCTGAGTTGGATGGTGCTCGGTCTTATAATGTATTTTTTATATAGCCGCAAGCATAGTGTGATATATTTGCAGACGAAAAACGGGAAATAAATTGTATATTTGTATATCATCTGCGCTTACAATCGACAATGCAAATAAACTCTCTTACATTACTGAATTACAAAAACATAACGGAGGCCGAATTGCAATTTTCCACACGTGTAAACTGTTTTATTGGCGACAATGGAATGGGTAAAACAAATATTCTCGATGCCTTGTATTATTTATCGTTTTGTAAGAGTTTTTCAAATTCCATTGATTCTCAGAACATTAATCACAATGCTGATTTTTTTCTGATTTCAGGCAAATA
>JBLIZK010000156.1:0-12201 GCA_048859825.1 Paludibacter sp. | reverse complement strand
CATCCAGCAATTTATCAGTAGGATAAACTCTGTATAACATGTTTTTCAGAGGACGGTACCTGAAGATATTTTGCTCACCATACAAATTATGAATATCGCGCTCCACCGAAAACTCGGTTTTCATGTTTTGAATATACGAATGTACAGCGAATTCAAATTTTCTGCGCTCATCGTCACGTAACATTCCTGACCAGGTTTTAAACATTGCATCGGGCGATGGAATAGTGGCTTTTTTATGGTAATCGCTGTTGGTAATTTCTACGAACGAACTGACATAGTTCGGTCCGCCAGCCTTTATTCCACCTCCGAACGCAGAACGTTTCATACCTCCGAAAGGCTGTCGGCTAACAATAGCTCCGGTTATACCTCTGTTGATATACAGATTGCCGGCTTCAATTTTATCGCGCCACAAAGCACGTTCACTTTCGTCGAGGGTTTGAAGCCCGGCTGTTAGTCCATATTCTGAACTATTTGCCAGTGCTATGGCATGTTCGAAATTATCGGCACACACTACCGAAAGCATAGGTGCAAACAATTCGTTTACAAACGAAAAACTACCCGGTTTTACACCCCATTTTACACAGGGTTTCAGCATGTATTTCTTTTCGTCGGCAAATTCGGGCGCCACCAACCACCATTCTCCCTCTTCAAGATGAGAAATGGCATGCAGTAATTTATCGTTTTTTGGAGTAATCATAGGGCCCACATAGTTACCACCATCCCACGGACTGCCGGTATGTAAGCTGGTTACAGCGTCTACCAGTTTTCTTTGGAAACTTTCGTCGTTGTATACCTCTTTTTCCAGAATTAAAAGCGAACAGGCTGAACATTTTTGTCCGGCATTGCTAAAGGCCGATGTTACTATGTTTTGAATGGCGTGATCGCGGTCGGCTGCTGCGCTGACAATAATAGCGTTTTTGCCGCCTGTTTCGGCCGAAAGCGGGCACGATGGGTTGTTTTTAAGCAAATGAAATGCAGTGTCGGTACCACCAGTCATTATAATATGCTTTATGGAAGAATGAGCCGTCAGGTAATTCAGTGGTTCACGACCGTGCGTACATACTATTTGCAATGCATCTTTCGGTACACCAGCGTCCCAGAAGCACTGAGCAAATTCCCATGCTACAGGCAATGCTACCGAGGCAGGTTTAAGTATAACCGTATTGCCACCGGCCAGGGCAGCTGCCACACCACCTACAGGTATAGCCAACGGAAAATTCCATGGCGGAATAACCAACACAATTCCTTTTGGTTTTATTTTCACCGTTTCGAGCTGCGCGAAGCTTTGCATAGTAAGCGGATAATAGCGGCAAAAATCAATTGCTTCCGACACTTCCACATCGCCTTCGGCAAATGTTTTGCCCGTTACAGCCGACATGCAGCCAATCAGCAATCCACGGCGTGTAGCCAGCAATCCGGCAGTGCGAAACAGGATGTCTTTCCTTGTTTCCAGTGACGATTCGCGCCAACTGCTTTCGTCTTTTCCGGCTATTACCAGCATTTCCTTTACATGCTCTAAAGTACTTAAGCTGGCTTCGTAAACCACTACTTCCTGCGGGTTGCTGTGGTCGGTGAATTGCAGCTTATGTTCTGTTTCCAGTTGCTCTTCGCCTAATTGAACCGGTATCTTCAGTGGTTCGTTGCCGGGTGTTTTTTGCCAGGCTTCACGAATAGTCTCGGCCCATACCCTGTTGGCACGCAAATCGAAATTAGTATCAGGTTCGTTTATGAATTCATTCAGAGGCTGATAGGGACTCTCCTGTATGGGTACCTGTGTATGCGATACCACACTTGTAATCAACCGGTTTTGACGGCGTTTGGAGTGAGGTTCCATATTGTCCTTCATGGCAAAGGCCGACACAAATTGTTTTTTCAGAAATTCCCATTGCACACTATCCACTTTGAGGTTAAATGAGTAGCTTAAAAAGTTATCGGGTCCTGTATTCTCGTCGAGACGGCGAACCAGATAGGATACAGCGTTCAGGAAATTCTCGTCTTTAACTACGGGAGTGTACAATATAATCTGATTTCCAAGTTCACGCATAACGCGGGGCAAATGATTGGCCATCCCTTCAAGCATCTCAAATGTGATGTATTCATCCACCCCATTTTGTTTTGCCAGCAGATAAGCATATCCTATGCTGAAAAAATTGTGTGATGCCACACCCACGTGTACTACAGCTGCATTTTCGGGTTTTAGGGCAATGTCCAGTAAATGCAGATAGTTGGCATCAACCTTAATTTTGGTATCGAGTACGGGGTTTTCCCATCCTTTGAGCGACGATACGATGCTTTCCATCTGCAAATTTGCACCTTTTACCAAACGCATTTTAAGAGCTGCTCCACCATCGGCCACACGCTGGTGTGCAAACTTCAGCAACTGGGTCTGGAAATTTGCTGCATCTGGCAGATAAGCCTGAATAACGATACCTGCTTTGTAGTTTTTAAACTCAGGCATACTCAACACTTCCATAAATACGTCGAGTGTCAGTTCAGTATCTTTGTATTCCTCCATATCGAGGTTTACAAATTTGTGTGCAACCACGCCTTTTGAGTCGGTATACGGATATTGCATGGCCTGACGGTAGATGGTTGATAGTCGTTCGCACAGGTCTTTCTTATTTTGGGCATAGTTCAGGGCATTGATCTGCGCATAAATACCTGATATTTTGATGGAAATGTAGTTGATACGCGGATCCTTCAGGGCCTCGAGGTAATGCTGATAACGATGATTGGCTTCACCATCGCCCAAAACCACTTCGCCCAGCAGGTTTACGTTCTGACCTATTTGCTGACTGTAACGACCATCAAGGTGTTTTTTCAGAAAGGAAGGCTTTTCGTTGATAATTACCTTGGCTGTGTCACTTCGCAAACGGTTTTTAAAGATGGGTATGGCTATGCTGTCGAACTTATAACCTATAGAGCTAAACATTTTAAGCAACAGCGCGTCTCTGCTGTTGAAAAAACCGGGCACACCATAACGGTCGATCAGTAATTTCATGCGTTCGGCCAAACGTCTATTGTTGCGTATTTGCGACGATTCATCAAGCATTTTCGACAAAAGAATCTTATCCTTAGGCTGTTGAATCAGGTCGGCATACTTTTTTTGCTCTTTCAGTTCGTCGGGTGTTAGTGCTTTTTCTGATTTATCGAGGAATTCGCGTCCCCACTCTATCACCTCCTGTACAGTTACATTCTTATCCATATTTACCCAAATTTTAAATGTGATAATTTATAGGCGAAAGATAGTAATTATTTGCGAAAAAATGAATTAATATTTAAAATATCGACATTTTATATATGTTATTTTATCCGTTTTGCCTTTTTTAGTGTGCTAACCATTAATAGAACTTACCAGCATGAGTTGAAAACTATTACTTACCAACACATTATGAATAAACTGCTGTATTACATTACTTGTCAGCAAGGTTTATTATCAACAAAAAAGCCGGTGAAAATACATCCACCGGCTTTAGATTGATTGCTGATTCCGCGAATCAGAATTTTACTTTCATGCCTAAATTATACATTACAAAGGCCCACATATCGCCCTGTGCATCAATAAGTTTACCGATAGGTTTTCCGGCGCCGTGTCCGGCTTTTTCGTCGATACGAATGAGCGACACATAATTGCCCTTGTTGGCAGCCTGAAGTGTAGCCGCAAATTTGAAACTGTGTGCCGGTACAACGCGGTCGTCGTGATCGCCTGTCAAAACCATGGTAGCAGGATATTTCACACCCGCTTTCACATTGTGTAGCGGCGAATAGCCCAACAGGTAGCGGAACATTTCCTCACTTTCGTCGCTTGTACCATAATCGGTAGCCCAGGCCCAACCAATGGTGAATTTCTGGTAGCGGAGCATATCCAGCACTCCTACTTCAGGAATAGCTACTGCGAATAAATCAGGGCGTTGTGTCAAACAGGCTCCCACGAGCAAACCACCATTCGAACCTCCGTTGATGGCCAGTTTTTTAGGATTAGTGTAGCCTTCTTTTATCAGAAATTCGCCTGCGGCAATAAAATCGTCGAATACATTTTGTTTTTTTAGCTTGGTACCGGCCATATGCCATTTTTCGCCGTATTCGCCTCCACCGCGAATGTTGGCCACTACATACACACCACCCTGTTCGATAAACGGAATGCGACCCGTATTAAAGCCCGGATTCAGACTGATATTAAAGCCACCGTACCCGTAAAGCATCACCGGATTTTTGCCATTCAAACGAATCCCTTTTTTATGGGTAATAAACATAGGCACTTTGGTACCGTCCTTGCTTACATAAAATTTTTGCTCAGTCACATACTCATCAGGGTTAAAGGCCACTTCGGGTTTGCGGAATAATTCCGAACTGTTGGTAGTCAGATTAATTTTGTAAATGGTGGGCGGATAGGTAAACGAAGTGAACGAATAATAAGCTGTTTCTTCCTCCTTTGTTCCCGAAAACGAAGCAACTGTTCCGATGGTTGGTAGTTTTATTTCATATAGTTTTTTGCCTTCCATTTCAAAAGCATATACATGATTGGAAGCATTCTCGATGTATTTAGCAATGAATTTACCTCCGGCAATGTTCACACTTTCGAGCACCGAAGCAGCCTCGGGGATAATCGTTTTCCAGTTGGCCTTTTGCGGATGGGCCGGGTCGATGGCTATCAGGCGCTGATTGGGTGCACTCTCGTTGGTCAGCACATAAATTTTACCGTTTATATAGTCCACCACATTGTAATCATTGTCAAAACCTTCCACAACAGGCACAATGGCCGCCTCTTTTTGAGTAAGGTCTTTGATATAAAGAGAGTTGCCGGTAGTTGTTTCGGTTTCGCTGATAAACAGATACTGCTCATTTTCGCTTACAGAAGCCCCGCAGTTACGTAACGGATGCTCCTTGTTCTCAAATACCAGGCGGTCGTTTTTCTGTTCATCGCCAATGCTGTGGTAGTATATTTTGTGGTATTCGTTTTTGCCCGAATATTCTTTTCCGGCTTCAGGAGCATCGTATGCACTGTAGTAAAAACCATCGCCCTGCCATGCGATACCCGAGAATTTCACCCATTTTATCACATCAGTCAATACTTCTTTTGTGGTCAGATCCATCACATATATTTCGTTCCAGTCCGACCCGCTGCGGGCAATGGCATAGGCCAGGTATTTACCATTGTTCGAAATTTCTACCGTATTGAGGGCTACTGTGCCATCGGTCGATAGTTTGTTGGGGTCAAGCACCAGTTCGGGTTCGCCCTTTTCGGTAGCCGAACGGTACAATGCACTCTGGTTTTGCAGGCCATCGTTTTTATAAAAATAGTAATACGATTTCTTTTTAGCCGGCACGCTTAGTTTGGGATAATTGGTAATGGTTTTTATACGGTTTTTCAGAGCATCTCTGAAGGGAATTTGCGCCAGATAACCATAGGTAACCAAATTCTGGCTTTTCACCCAATTCATGGTCTCGGCCGATTTATCATCTTCGAGCCAACGGTAAGGTTCATCCACCTTTATGCCGAAATAAGTATCGCTAACCGCTTCTTTTTTAGTGAGCGGATAGCTGGTTTTCTGTTTGGCAAATACATTTGTCATACTGAATACTGCTAGTAAAATGTAAATTTTTGTTCTCATATATTTTTATTGAAAGTTGTAAAGTTTGAAAGTTTGAAAGTTATTAAAATGAATCAGTGCAGATATGTAGGTATAAATGGGTACTCACTGCCCACTGCAAACTAATCACTGCTAACTGCAAACTAATCACTGCTAACTGCTAACTAATCACTGCTAACTAACCAAAGAAACTGTAAAAGTAAAAATATTATCCTGAATATGTATGAATATACCTGTTTTATTGACAAAAAAGCGAAACAACAAAACATCTGATTACTATCTCAAATAAATTCAGTATATTTTTTGTCAACAAGACATTTTTTTTGTATTTTTGCGGTCAAATCAGAAACAACTCAATTTTTAAATTATAAAATAAAATGATTAAAGTAGGTATCAATGGTTTTGGCCGCATCGGACGTTTGGTTTTCCGTGCAGCTCAGGAAAGAAGCGATGTACAAGTCGTTGCAGTAAATGACCCATTCTTGGATCTTGATTATTTAATTTACATGTTACAGTACGATACTGTACACGGTAAATTTCAGGGAACTGCTGAAAACAAAGATGGTAAACTTTTCGTAAACGGAAAAGAAGTTGCTTTCTTTGCTGAAAAAGATCCAGCTAACATTGGTTGGGGTGCTTCAGGCGCTGACTATGTAGTTGAATCAACAGGTGTTTTCACTACTATCGACAAAGCAAAAGCTCACTTAGCTGGTGGTGCTAAAAAAGTAGTTATCTCTGCTCCATCTAACGACGCTCCTATGTTCGTTTGCGGTGTGAACTTGGATGCTTACAAAGCTGATATGGACATCGTATCAAACGCTTCTTGTACTACTAACTGTTTGGCTCCTTTGGCTAAAGTTATCAACGACAATTTCGGTATTGTTGAAGGTTTGATGACGACTGTACACGCAGCTACAAACACTCAGAAAACTGTAGATGCTCCATCTGCAAAAGACTGGAGAGGTGGTCGTTCTATCCTTGGTAACATCATCCCATCATCAACAGGTGCTGCTAAAGCTGTAGGTAAAGTAATTCCTGCATTGAATGGCAAATTAACAGGTATGGCTTTCCGCGTACCAACTGCTGACGTTTCAGTTGTTGACTTAACTGTACGTTTGGAAAAAGCGGCTTCTTACGAAGAAATCAAAGCTGCTGTTAAAAAAGCTTCTGAAACTACAATGGCTGGTGTACTTGGTTACACTGAAGATTCAGTAGTTTCAACTGACTTCGTTCACGAATCACGCACTTCTGTATTTGATGCAGGTGCTGGTATCGCATTGAACGGTAACTTCGTAAAACTAGTTAGCTGGTACGACAATGAGTGGGGTTATTCTAACAAAGTGTTGGACTTGATCGCACACATGGAATCAGTAAGATAATTTCCGCCGGGAATTAAATAGTAAAACGGGCTTGTCTGCATGGACTTGCCCGTTTTTTTACATCAACTATCTGTTAGTTTTTTTTTTGATAGTATCCATTTACACATACACATTAAATTTTAAATTATGGAAACCGAACAAACAGCGTTTACTACCGCTAATCCCGAAACCGAACTAACCCCTACCCCACAAGAACCTAAAAAAACACAGGGTTGGCTCAACGTACTAAAATTTATTATTCCTTATCTGATTTTTGTTGCAGTCTTCCAGTTTTTGGGTATGCTGATAGCAGGTGTGGACATTATGCATATGAAGGAGATGAATCAAACACCTTTGCAAATGACCATTGTAAGCGTATTTTCATTAGCAGGTACATTACTGGTAATATGGCTGTTTATGCGCTACATCGACAAAAAACCTTTCGTTTCGCTGGGTTTTAGCAAACAATTTATGCTACGTGATATTCTTTTGGGTATACTCGTGGGCATAGTACTGATGCTCACAGGTTTTGGCTTATTACTGGCCATGGGCGAACTCAGCATTGAAAGCATACAGTTTAGCTTTAGCAACTTTTTGCTAAACCTGCTTCTGTTTATCTGTGTAGCTGTAACCGAAGAAGTAATGACTCGTGGTTACATTTTATCCAACCTGATGGCATCCATGAATAAGTTTATTGCACTGGCAATCTCGTCTCTTATTTTTAGCTTATTACACCTGGCCAATCCCAATGTTACTTTTTTAAGTTTATCAAACATATTTATGGCCGGTGTAATTTTAGGAATTCCCTATATTATCAACCGTCGGTTGTGGTTTCCCATTGCATTGCACCTGAGCTGGAACTTTATGCAGGGACCGGTATTAGGTTACAGAGTGAGCGGCCTTGGCACTACATCCATAATCAGTACCCAATATCCGACTGAAAGTATCTGGAATGGAGGTACCTTTGGTTTCGAAGGCTCCCTGCCATCTCTGATACTGTTAATAGTGGCTTCGGTGGGCATGTATTTTTATTACCGTAAAAAGGAAGCACAATAGGCAACTAAATATTAAAAAGAAAGGATGTATACTCGCTTGTATACATCCTTTCGGAAACTTCATTGTTATGTAATATTAATACTACAGCTTGCCCAGATAAACACTGTTGGATTCAAGCGATTCATCGGCTCTGCCAAAGTACAGCCATCCATGTGTTATACCTGTCCATAATTCAGGAATACTTACTGTGGTAGTTCCCTCCTGACGTTTGGCAATGCCATCGAATAAGCAGGCTTCGTGCAGCTCTTCGTTGTACATCACTATATATACCAGGTCGGAACTTTTGGCATTGGAGCTTTTGTCGTTGATATTCGCAATGCTCCATTCCAGTTTCAGCACATTGTTTTCCTGTTTTGTGGTATTCACCACTGCGCTGTACACGCTACCCTCGCTTACCTTCAGCTTACTGAAATCAATCAGAAAATCGGGAGTTTCGCCTGTTACGGTTCCCCTCATTGCCAGCGATAAACCGTAATTATATCCTCCCTTGTGACGAAAGGTATATTTAAACAATTCGCGCATGCAAGCCAGTGAGTTGGCCGAAAAACTGAATTTAGTACGCTGTGAAATTTGTCGTTCCGTTTTAGGGTTCGATGGTGCTTTGTACACACGTAATATATTTCCCGTTTTCCCGACAGATGCTACTGCAGTGCCGTGACGGCCGGAAATCCCGCCAAATGTAGTGGAATTATAAGTTGCCATATCTTTTTCTTTTTTATATTTTTAAAAATAATACCTTGTAAAAATAGTCTGACTGTCGTAAAAGCGCTTTGTCCCCTCTTTTTGATAAAGCACGCAGGTGGGTGGCAAAGCAGTCCCGACAGTCGGTTAATACCACTTTGCCCAACCGCAATAAACGGCGGTGGGTGTTGGTTATGCAACATACCGTCCTGAACGGTACCGGCTGTAACACAATTATATTTTGATAAACGCTCCATAAGCTGAAAATGTATTTAAATGTGCAATCAGAATCAATTGCACTGCAAATATACTTCAGCCTGAAACACTATAAATGAATGGGTTGAATGAATATTATTGAATTCAGGATTATTCCACAACCTCCCACTCTCTTCCACAAAACGCCTCCCTCTTTGTCCTTCCGAGCAAAGCGAACAACAGCTTTTGTCCTTCCGAGCGAAGCGAACAACAGCTCTTTTGTCATTCCGAGCGAAGCGAGGAATTATTCCAATAAATGCGTCAGGCGGAGTGTAAATGGTTCCAGGAGGTCGCGGTCGTATTCGGGATTGTAATCGCAATCGAAAATGCTGTTGTAGCAACCGATATCACGCGCAAAATAGTCCTTCATGGCATTGTAAAAGGCTTTTCGCTCGCGCGAGCAAATGCTGAGCAGAGCCGGGTTATACGCCAGCATGGCTTCGGTGAGGAGGCGTAGTTTTTTGCTTTTCTCGGTACTGAATTCGTTGCGCAGAGCAGCAGCAAAGGCTTCACGGTTATGATGCAGCAGGTAGTCGCTGAATAATTTGGTGGTTTTGGGTGTGCCGGGGGGCAATGCGCCATTGCGCTCAACTATCAGGGTATTGTTGGTCACTGCCCTGTAAATGCGGTACAGCAAAAGGGTACGGTTGGAGTGCAATACCCGTTTGGTAGACTTATCTTTTTCCAGATGTCCGTTAAAGTGGTTGAGTTCGGCCAGTGTATTCAGGCGGCTTGTGTTGCCACACACATAATTGTCGCCATAAATATCTTTCAGCTTTTCGGCCAGATTTATTTCGTTGCAGTAATCCAGGTTAAGTTCCTGTCCGGTAAGCTCCTTGTAGCGTTCGTTGATATGGTCGGGGCCGTAATAAGGTCGGTTCTGATTCCAGTGTACCAGTGTAAGCCCTTCGGCGCTGAGTTCCTGCACGCGGTCGGCATAGCGTTTCAGAAAATGCGCTTCGTCGGGGCCAATATATTCTTTTAATCTGCCTTTGGCATAAATATGAAGGTCGTGAATACGGTTACCATCTTCAAAGTAATCGCACTGATAATGTACAAAGAAAACCTCTTCTTTGGGTGCTAAAACGGGAGTCATTTTTTCAAATTTCAGGTTAATATCGATGGTCTGAACAAACGAACAGGTTTTTTCAGCCAGTAAATCAGTATTCGTCAATATTGCTGTGGACGAATAAATGCAAATATAAATGAGATTTTTGAAATATTATTACAAAACAGCAATAATTTTTGCAGATCCGGCACGCTTAACCGCTTCAATTTCACCACCAAAGCCGGCAGTTCCAAATTCGATGCCTACGCTAAGCAGTACCGACACCTCTTTTTTATCGAGCGTTTGCGCCCATTCGGCCAGTTGGAGGTTCACACTTTCGGCAGCTATCAGGTCGTTGCACGAGTGCCACTCGCCCGTATAGGCCGCATATAAGCCATCGAGCTCATCGCTTGCCGGTTCGTAATTGTAAAACAGGCTCGATGCATTGTATACACGATCGGCCACACAGCCAAAACTGACCTGAAGCCTGAAATAGGGTAATTGGCGGTAGTTGTAGAGGTTCATTGAAGTATTAAATGCCGGAAAATCCACCTGAGCCTGTAGTTTTTCTTTGTCGATTTTCACTTCCGGAATTATCCTCAGCACAGTTTGGAAAGGGTTATTACGGTTCATTTCGTAGTTGACCAATGCCTGCGGATAGTGGCTCAGGCGCAGGGCGCGTTCGCCCACAGGCGATTCTTTATCAAGACCTATCAGTTTTTTACCCATTCCGGTCCATGCCGGTGCCAGGTTAAAATCCGACAGACGTACCAAATCGCCTACGGCAGCCTTTACCCCACGGGCAAACTGCACACAGGCGCTCCACTCCTGCTGGTGACTACGCAGCTTCTCAAACTCCGCTCCTTTGGCTATCCGCCCTTTCGACGGACCACCTTTGGTACGCATTATTACTTTATCACTGTCCGTACGGGTATAAAATGTCACTCCTTTTACGCTGCCCTGAATGTTGAAAGGCCCCTTTACTACTGCCATATCCTTTTTTGTTTTAGCCGAATCATTTTTAAAAACCTTTGCCGGCAAGCGCTATCCCCTTTACTCAAGCCTTACTCAATACCGACTTACAAAAGTATATAATAATTTTAAAATATGCATATATTACGGATATATTATGGTGTTTATTATATACCATAATATATCCTTTTTATATCCGTAATATAACCATTATATATCCGTAATAAAGTCAGTGTTGAGTCAGTGTTGCGCCGGTGCAAATGGCAGAAAAAACAACGAATCAGACATATAGAATTAAACCACAAATGGTACGATTAACACGAATATATGATACAAAGAATTTAAACCACAAATAGCACGAATAACACGAATAAGAGATAAACGCCCACCATACTCAGAACACCCTCCTGTATCAGCGTTAATTATTTAATAGCAACTTCCATCCTTTTTTAAATAATTGTGAATTTGTTTTAGCGATTATATTGATTTGAATTTGTAAATTTGGGGCTTAGAAAAAATATATTTAAAACGAATGAATACAGCTTCACACAACAAGATAGTTTCCTTTATTTGGTCTATTGCAGATGATTGTTTACGGGATGTGTATGTACGGGGAAAATACCGTGATGTGATATTGCCAATGGTGGTTTTAAGACGTTTAGATGCCTTATTGGAGCACACCAAAGAAGCGGTGATGGAAGAATTGGCTTTTCAGCGTGACGAAGCCGGATTTACCGAATGGGACGAAAACGGTTTGCGCGAAGTATCGGGTTATGTATTTTACAATATCAGCGATTGGACGCTGCAACGCCTGCACGATACGGCTACCAACAGTCAGCAAATGCTGCTGGCCAATTTCGAGGATTATCTGAATGGATTTAGCAGCAATGTAAAGGAGATAATTGATAAATTTAAACTACGTGCACAAATCAGACACATGGCTGAAAAAAATGTGCTGCTGGAGGTGATTGAGAAATTTACTTCCCCCTATATCAACCTCACTCCTTTTGAAAAGAACGACCCCGATGGCCGTAAATTGCCTACACTCAGTAATCTGGGTATGGGTTATGTGTTCGAAGAACTGATTCGTAAATTCAACGAAGAAAACAACGAAGAAGCCGGAGAGCACTTTACGCCCCGTGAGGTTATCGACCTGATGACGCACATTGTGTTTGAGCCGGTAAAAGACAAGTTACCTCCCGTAATTACTATCTATGATCCTGCTTGCGGAAGTGGCGGT
>JBLIZK010000155.1:0-2349 GCA_048859825.1 Paludibacter sp. | reverse complement strand
GTAAGCTATATAAATTGAAAAGCCGTCGTACAAAACTTGTGCGACGGCTTTTTCATTTGGTATAAGAAGTTATTTGCTTCTGTATGTTTTTAATTAGGGTCTGCTGAAAAACAGCAAACAGATTATTAATCAATATTATATCATTACTTTTGTGCAACTAAATGCAATGAAATATGTCATTACCCCGTAAAAAGCGTGCACAAGTGCCTCAATATGTAAGTCCGAACCAATTAACTTTGGCAGGATTTGAGCATCCGTTCGATCAAAAATTGAGTCCAACAAACCGTTGGGTTGTCTTAGCTCATCTTATCCCCTGGGATGAGATTTGCAATATGTATTTTAAATTTGTTCCAAAACCACCAACCGGACGTCCGCCCTTAAATCCACGTATTGTGATTGGTTCACTTATCATAAAACACATGTGCAACCTTGATGACCGCGAAACCGTAGATCAGATTTCTGAAAATATTTACATGCAATACTTTCTGGGTTATCCCAGTTTTACGAACGAAAAACCCTTCGATGCCTCCCTTTTTGTTGACTTTCGCAAACGTCTGGGTTTGGATAATCTCAACGCCATTAATGAAAAGATAGTAGCCATCAAAACAAAAATTGAAAGCACTCACAAAGTTAGTGAGCCAATTCTATCTACAAACCAAGATGATGATATATCAGACAACGAACAAGATACCACTGCTGAACCAGAGCACAAAGGTCGTGTAATTTACGATGCTACGGCTTGTCCCCAGGACATTGCCTATCCAACTGATTTAAACTTGCTGAGCGATGCCAGAGAAAAACTCGAAGAACTCATTGACCACATCTACACCAAAGAGTTGCATCAGGTTAAACCACGTACTTATCGCCAAATCGCTCGTAAAAAGTACCTTCAAACGGCTCAAAAGAAAAACAAGAGTCGCAAAGTTATCCGTAAAGCTAACCGCTGTCAGCTAAACTTTGTAAAGCGAGATATCGCCATTGTAAATGAACTTTTGGACGTGTATCAAATAAACAATCTGAAATTTCCATTAAATCCAAGCCAGCAGAAATATCTTTTCGTAGTACAAACGCTCTACGACCAACAAAAACAAATGTTCGACAACAACACTCACAGCGTAGACCATCGTATTGTCAGTATACATCAACCTCATGTGCGACCCATTGTACGAGGTAAAGCTCAGGCAAAGGTTGAATTTGGTTCCAAAATACATGTTTCAATCATTGACGGAATCTCTTTTTTGGATGAACTCTCCTGGGACGCCTTTAACGAAGGAAACCATATGATGGATTACATTCAAAAGTACCGTAAACGTTTTGGTTGTTATCCCCGCGAAGTACTTGCCGACCAAATCTATTGCACCCGGGCCAATCGGGCAGCCTTAAAAGAATTAGGAATAAAGCTATTAGCTAAGCCACTTGGAAGACCCTCGGCACTGTCAATTCACGTAAGTCCGGGAGAGCGAAATCCAATAGAAGGCAAGTTCGGTCAAGCCAAAACAGGATACGGATTGAATCGTATCAAAGCAAGACTCAAAGGAACAAGCGAGAGTTGGATTGCAAGCATCATTTTGGTGTTGAACTTAGTCAAATTGGCGGGAGTAGTACTCCTGTGCAAAATAGTCAACTTCTGGAGTTTTTCAGCACGCTTGCTGAAAATGATATTTCTAAATCTGTCGTACAGTTTTAGACAAATAGACGATTCTCGTCAAATTTTATATCTAAACGCAGTCTGAGTTTAACAGCAGACCCTGATTAGCTATAACATTATTCAGAAATTTCAACTTTAGAAACGAAAAAACGCTCTGAACAAAAATCCAGAGCGTTCTTTATTTCAGGTCAAACCCAACTATCGAATTTCAAATTTATAAACACAAATATGTTCGTATGTTTCGCCCGGTTTCAGGATAGTATTCGGGAAAGCCGGTTGATTCGGACTATCGGGGAAATGCTGTGTTTCCATAGCAAAGGAAGTACGATAATTATATACTTCGCCATATTTACCGGTGTTTTTTCCTTTAAAGAAGTTTCCTCCATAGAACTGCATGGCAGGCTGATCGGTAAGAACACGCATCTGAACTCCATTTGAAGGTTCGTATATCACTGCTGCTTCAGTAAACTTATCGCCATGTTTGTGCAACACCCAGTTATGGTCGTAACCTAAACCATTGATCAGTGCCCCGAAAGGTTGATTTACACGTTCTCCCACAGCTGTAGGGTTACGGAAGTCCATCGGAGTTCCTTCCACCGTAGCAATTTCGCCGTTAGGAATTAAGCCACCATCGGTTGGATTGTAAAATGGCGCATTAATTTGCATCACATGCGAATTAATTTCTTTAGCAGTTCCGGATG
>JBLIZK010000154.1:0-8147 GCA_048859825.1 Paludibacter sp. | reverse complement strand
GAAGGTATTTGCGGTATGTGTAGTTTGTATATCAATGGTCATCCTCATGGTTTGGATGCCGAAACAACAACATGTCAGTTACACATGCGTCGTTTTAAAGATGGCGAAACCATTACTGTGGAACCCTGGCGTTCGGCTGCTTTCCCGGTTATTAAAGACCTTATGGTTGACCGTAGTGCATACGATAAAATTATACAGGCTGGTGGTTATGTGTCGGTAAATACCGGTGGTGTGCCAGATGGTAATGCAATTCCGATTTCGAAAATTGATGCCGACGAAGCTATGGATGCTGCTTCGTGTATTGGTTGTGGTGCTTGTGCCGCTGCTTGTAAAAATGGTTCGGCAATGCTTTTCGTGGCTGCTAAAGTTAGTCAGTTGGCTCTTTTACCGCAGGGTAAAGTTGAGCGTACGGCTCGTGCTAAAGCTATGGTATCGAAAATGGACGAACTTGGTTTTGGTAACTGTACAAATACTGGTGCATGTGAAGCAGAATGTCCAAAAGCTATTTCAATTTCACACATTGCGCGTTTGAATCGTGAGTATCTTTGTGCTAAGTTAAAAGACTAAGTATTTCGAATTTCATAATATCAAAAGAGCTTGTTGTTTCAACAAGCTCTTTTTTTTTTGAGTATAAATATCTTCTGAGTATTACCGGAAAATGAACTTACAACTTAAAAAATCAGTAGATACATATTACTCATTTAATATATTTAAAAATTCAATGTAGCTCCTAAGGATACAGGATGTGCAACGGGCCCTTTGTCTTTCTGGAAAATACTGAACTGTGCATATTTTGCAAAAATACTCCAGGAACCATAACCTATTTGAACCATGTAATCAAGACTTAGAGGAGAAACATTCAGGTTTTTACTTTCCACATCATTAACTTTCCCTCCGTTTGGGTTTTTATATTTTACTCTGTACGACGAATAAGTGTTTACACCTCCAACCACACCAGCCGATAGAAAGATAAGATGGTTGGTGTTTAGTTTGGTTTGAAATTCCAGTAACAGGGGTACTGAAAGTCCAAATGTACGAAAACGGCTAAAGCTATAGTTAATACCTGCAGGTGCCGGTTCTACATTTACAACACTGTTTGTTTCAACAAGATGGGTGTTGTTGTCAAAGTGATAGTTTCCCCAATGCATTCCAAAACCGGTTGTAATACCCAGATTGTTACCAATAACCGGAATAATTTTCTCTATAGGATTGATGTAAAATTCGTTCGATTTTTCAGCTCTTAACGATAAACCTGCTGCGCTGTTAGGGCTCAGGCCACCATCTGTAAAACTGGCGAAGCCCCATCCAATACCGGCCCAATGTGGTTCCATGCGTTTTCTCTCACGTTTTTTTATTTTATTAAGCAATGGTAAGTTCAATCCCCATTCGTCGGCTACAGTCCATTTTTCAAAACTTTTTGAATCGCTATATACTCCTTCAAATACCTGTTTGTATTCATTGTTTACGCTGTCGAATACCTGAACTTTAATTTTTCCTTCATTATCATCAATTTTTACTACCTTGTTGTTGTAGATGTATGTTGTGTCGGTAGTAGTGCTGTTCGTAGCCTTTGCTTGCAATAATCCGATCAGGAATACGATTGTTGCGACAATTATCTTTTTCATTTTAATTGATTGTTAATTGGTTGTATTTGTTTGTTATTTCTTTTTTAATACTAATTTCAGCACTTCGTCGGCATTTTCTTCCGATTCAATGTAGATAAGTGTAATTTTTGGTGGTGTACCATTGCTTTCATTGAACAGTATTAATCTGTTCAATTCATTTTTTTCGGGTAGTTGCAGAATAATGGATGTGGTTTTACCATTCGAAACTACTTGTTTTACTTTTTTTGCCCCTTCTTCATCTTTTTTGATGCATTGGCGTACAAAACTGCTGGCTTCAGGTATGTTGCTTATAACTATACTCTTAAATGTGTTAAAGTCGTAGTCCTCGAGCATTTTACCATTCAATTCTACCATTACCACTCCTTTCTTTTTTCCATATTCCTGAAATACTTTTCGAATTTCCAAATCCGACTGAGCCCATAGGCTACCCCCGGAAAGTATTAGCAGAAATAGCAGAATATACTTCTTTATTGTTTGCATAATGTGTCCTTTCTTATTCAATTCCGGAAAAAACTTCCAGTTGTTCATTTATCAAATTAGTGTTGTTTATATTATTGAGCGATTCTTCCACCTCATTGTTGTCCGAAATATCTGCTATTGACGAATTTATTAGTTCACGAATCGTTGAATTGTCGGTAATCATTGTTCCGTCAATCATAGCATAGCATTCCGGATTTTTTTCGGTATAAAGCAGTGTCGATAACCCTACTGTAAAAGTAAGGGCAACTGCGGCAGCCCATTTAGTATATCCTTGTAGTTTAAACCCTTGGCGTACAACTGCTTTTTGTGGTTTAAAATAGCCGAACATCGCTCTTTCGGCATCGTATTTTGCCGGGAGTTTTTCCGAACTTAAAAACTTCTGCAGTAGTTTTTCTTCGGCTACTGTGCTTTCGCCTTCGTAGTAGCGTTCAATTATTCGGTCGGCTTCGGCAAAGCTCATTGTTTTATTTCTAAATATAATTTTCATATACCATTTAATTTTAAATATTCTTCCCGTACTTTTTTTCGGGCTCGTGAAAGATTCATGCGTACAGCATCCGCTTTTGTGCCCGTTATTTCAGCTATTTCCTCCACTTCGTATTCTTCCATATCTTTCATTCGTATAATTGCTTGCTGAAGTACAGGAAGCTTTTCAATAATTTGGCGGATAATGTCTGCCATATTTTTACGTTCAAGTTCCAAATGTGGATTTTCTGTTCCTTCGCGTATATTGTACGATTCGTCTAACGCAACCATTCGGTTTTTAACTTTTAAACGGTCGAGGCAATGATTTTTGGTAACCGTTGTTACAAATGCCTCTGTATTATCATAATTTGTCAGGTTTTCACGTGTATGCCAGAGTTTGAGAAGTACCTCTTGTACGGCATCTTCTGCATCTGACTCATCTTCCATGTATTTTTGCGCTAGGAAGAGGAGTTTGGTACGCATGGGTAAAACCACTGATTTAAAAATCTCCTGACTCATTTATAACTTCGACGATTAAGTGTGCAAATATATAACATGCCTATCTATATTTTTTTGTTTCAGAAATAAAAAAAAGACTTACATTTTGAGGCTATCCCGAAAAAAAATAGGATATTTGCATTTTACTGAAAAAGAATAATTATACAAACAAATAATATTTTAGAAAATGAGTGATATTCGTCAGTTAGAGCCTAAAGCGCTCTGGAAACATTTTTACAGTTTAACTCAGGTGCCAAGACCCTCCGGAAAAATTGAACCTGTGGGCTCGTTTCTTGCCGATTTTGGTAAATCGCTTGGCTTGGAGACTTTACGAGATGAAGCAGGAAATGTACTGGTACGCAAACCAGCTACACCCGGCATGGAAAACCGGAAATCGGTAGTGTTGCAGGCGCATATGGATATGGTACCTCAGAAGAACTCAGGTGTAGCTCATAACTTTGAAACAGATGCTATTCAGGCATATGTGGATGGATTGTGGGTAACTGCTAAAGATACCACACTGGGTGCTGATAATGGGATAGGAGTGGCCGCTGCGATGGCAATTCTCGAAGCAAATGATATTGTACATCCGGCAATTGAGATGTTTATTACAGTTGACGAAGAAACCGGTATGCATGGTGCTTTTGGATTAAAACCGGGATTTTTGCAAGGCGATATTTTGATGAATCTCGATTCGGAGGATGAGGGTGAATTGTATGTGGGATGTGCAGGTGGATTGGATGCCAATATCAGTTTTGCTTATAATGAAGTAGAAGTGCCTGAAGGTGATGTGGCGGTTAAAATATCGTTAACAGGATTAAAAGGCGGACATTCAGGTGTTGATATTCATTTGCAACGTGCCAATGCAAATAAACTGATGTTTCGCTTTCTGAAAACAGCTGTTGCCGAATACGAAGCACGTTTGGCATCAATTGATGGAGGTAGTTTACGAAATGCTATACCTCGTGAAGCATTTGCTGTTGTAACAGTCCCTGCCGAAGGGGTTGACGATTTGATGGAGTTGGTTGATGAAATGGAGACGCTTTTTATTGCTGAATTCGCTGGTGTTGAAGATAATATCTCGTTAAAAGCTGAAGTGCAAAACCTGCCATCAGGCTTGTTGCCAGTGGAAATACAGGATGATTTAATAAATGCTGTCGTTTCGGCATTTAATGGCGTTTATCGGTTTATACCGGAATTACCAACGGTGGTTGAGACTTCAAATAATATTGCAATCATCAAATCGGATGGTTCTGCAGTTGAAATTAAGTGTCTGATGCGCAGTTCGGTCGATTCACGTAAAGAAGAACTTGCATCTATGATTGAAAGCAATTTTGCGCTCGCAGGTGCAAAAGTTGTTATGACTGGTGGATATCCGGGATGGAAACCCAATCTCGATTCGCCTATACTAAAAACAATGACTAGTGTTTATGAGAGTAAATACGGTAAAACTCCTAAAATAATGATCATACATGCGGGTCTGGAATGTGGTATTTTGGGTACACATTACCCCGATATGGATATGATTTCATTTGGTCCGACAATTCGTTATCCACACTCACCCGATGAAAAAGTGAATATCGAAACGGTGGGTTTGTTTTGGGATTATTTACTTGAAACACTTAAAAATATACCGGCTAAATAAATTAAAAAATGTAATGCTGAGGTTTGAAGACAGTCTGTTTTCAAACCTCAGTTTGTTGTATAAATCATAAAAAAACAATTATTTACACATGAAGAAACTTTACGTTATCATGGCTCTTGCGTTGGGTATTTTAGGAGCAAGTGCACAAAAAAAAGATAGTACATCGGTTGATACTTTTCAGTTCCTTGTTAAAAAAGAAAACAAAATTACTCCGGTGAAGAACCAGGCAAGCTCAGGCACATGTTGGAGTTTCTCGGGTTTGGGTTTTTTTGAAGCGGAGCTGTTACGTTTGGGTAAGCCAGAGGTGGATTTGTCCGAAATGTTTGTGGTGGCACATTCCTATGCCGATAAAGCCGATAAATACGTGAGGATGAATGGTACAGTTAATTTTGCCGGTGGCGGCTCGTTTCACGATGTGGTATATGTTCTGAAAAATTATGGAATTGTGCCCGAGTCGGAAATGAGTGGATTACAATATGGCGAAGATAAACATCGCCATGGTGAATTGGATGCTCTTACCCGTGCTTACGTGGATGTGATTGTAAAAAACCCAAATAAGAAACTGTCAACAGCCTGGAAAACTGGTTTTGATGGAATTCTTGCGGCCTATTTAGGTAAATATCCGTCTGAATTTACAGTTGCCGGTAAGAAATATACACCACAGACTTACATGCAATCATTGGGGTTGAATCTGGATGATTATGTATCGTTAACATCCTTCACTCATCATCCGTTTTACACGCAATTTGCCATTGAAATTCCAGATAACTGGCGATGGGGCGAATCGTATAATTTACCTTTAAATGAGCTTATGGCTGTGTTTGATAATGCAATTGAAAAAGGCTATACTATTGCCTGGGGTGCGGATGTAAGCGAAAAGGGTTTTACGCGTACCGGTACGGCTGTAAACCCCGAGTTGCAACGTGCTAATTTACCCGGTTCAGATCAGGCTCGCTGGTTAGGAATTTCGCAAAAAGAAATGGAAGAGAAGATTTTAAAATCAACCGGTCCGCGTCCCGAAGTGAAAGTGACACAGGAACTTCGCCAGTTAGCATTTGATAATTATGAAACGACTGACGACCATGGTATGCTTATTTATGGTGTAGCTGCCGACCAAAATGGCACGAAATATTATCTGGTTAAAAATTCATGGGGAACCGATACAAAATACAAGGGCATCTGGTATGCAAGTGAGTCGTTTGTAATGCATAAAACTATCAATATATTAGTTCACAAAGATGCAGTACCTAAGGAGATTTTGAAGAAAATCGGTTTAAAGTAAAAACACTTTTCAATCAAAAACTCCTGTATTATAAACAAATTCTGATTGTGTAGTCTTTTGCTCTTTGTAAAGCCGAAAAATTAGTTAAGGAGCTAATAATTAATTGCTAAAAAACAAAGAATTTAAAAAAAAATAGACTCAATCGTTTTTTTTATCAGAATAAAAGCAATATATTTGCAGTCCGTTTTTAGAAAACAAAAAATCAAACATATTTATTAACAAGTTAAAAACTTACCAAAATGACTAAAGCAGATATCGTAAATGAGATAGCTAAAAACACAGGTCTTGACAAAGCTGAAGTGTTGAAAACTGTTGAGGCTTTCATGGAAGCAGTTAAAGATTCTCTAGCAAAAAGCGAGAATGTTTATTTAAGAGGATTCGGTAGCTTCGTTGTGAAACAACGCGCTGAAAAAACTGCCCGCAATATCTCAAAAAATACTACTATCATTATTCCGGCTCACAACATCCCTTCGTTTAAGCCTGCTAAAACTTTTGTTAGTTCAGTAAAATAATTTTATAATCAAATAATAATTACAGAGATGCCAAGCGGTAAAAAAAGAAAAAGACATAAAATGTCGACCCACAAGCGTAAAAAAAGACTACGCAAAAACAGACACAAAAAGAAATAGTCTTTAATGGTCTTTGAAGAGTTAAAGATCAAAAAAACAAACTTGTAAGCTTTTCTTTAGCTTAAAGTTTGTTTTTTCTTTATTAAAAAGAACCCCTAAAACCAAATAAAGTGAATAGCGAATTAGTAGTAGATGTACAACCATCCGAAATCTCTATTGCGCTGCTCGAGGACAAACGCCTGGTTGAACTTAGCCAGGAAGCCCGTGAAATTAACTTTGCTGTAGGTAATATCTATCTTGGTAGAGTGAAAAAAATAATGCCGGGTCTCAATGCAGCCTTTGTAGATGTAGGTCACGAAAAAGATGCTTTTCTACATTATCTTGATTTAGGTTCAAATTTCAATACACTTAATCAGTTTACAACGCAGATACTTAGCGACCGAAAAAAAGTACCTGCTATTCAAAAAGTTAAACTGCAACCCGAAATTGATAAAAACGGTGCTATTGGCGATATCCTCAAAACCGGTCAGGAAATACTTGTACAGGTTGCTAAAGAGCCTATCTCTACAAAAGGACCACGCCTGACTGCCGAAATATCAATTGCCGGTCGTTTTTTAGTACTGATGCCATTTGCCGATAAAGTATCGGTGTCGTCAAAAATAAAAACTGACGAGGAAAAAATCAGACTAAAACAGCTCATACAAAGCATTAAACCAAAGGGATTTGGTGTTATTGTACGTACAATCGCTGAGGACAAAAAGGTTGCGGAACTCGATAATGAACTACGTATTTTGGTGAAAAGATGGGAAGAGGTGGTAGCCAAAACCCAACAAGCAAAAGGCGTAACACTTATTTTAGAAGAATTAGGTCGCACTGTGGGGATTATACGGGATATTTTCAACACGAATTTCAAACACATACATGTAAACAATGCTGAGGCTGCTGCCGAGTTCTCTGATTATATTGAACTTATAGCTCCCGAGCGTAAAGAAATTGTTAAACTGTATAAAGAAGAGGCGCCCATTTATGATGGTTTTGGAATTACCAAGCAAATTAAGGCAGCTTTCGGACGTACAGTTTCATTTAAAAGCGGTGCTTATCTTATAATTGAGCACACCGAAGCATTGCATGTAATTGATGTTAACAGCGGAAATCGCTCAAAAAATGGAAACGGCCAGGAGGCTAATGCGCTGGAAGTGAATCTTGCTGCAGCCGATGAAATTGCCCGTCAGTTGCGTCTGAGGGATATGGGTGGAATAATTGTGATTGATTTTATTGATATGCACGACAACGAAAACCGACAAAAAGTTTTCGACCGCATGCGTGAATCAATGTCGAAAGACAGAGCAAAACACAATATTCTACCATTGAGTAAGTTTGGATTAATGCAGATTACACGACAACGTGTACGACCTGTAACGCATGTCGAAATTGAAGAAACATGTCCAACCTGTTTTGGTACAGGGCATACAAAACCTTCAATCCTATTTGCCGACCAGCTCGAAAGTAAAATTGATTTTGTGGTTAATACCCTCAAAGTAAAAGAATTTGTACTCCACTTACATCCGTATGTTGAAGCTTAT
>JBLIZK010000153.1:0-5303 GCA_048859825.1 Paludibacter sp. | reverse complement strand
AAGCTTTTTTACTCATATTTAGTTGATTTATATTATTATACCTTAAAAGTTGATTTCGGTCGCAAAATTACTTATTTTTTCCTAATTACAGGCTTCTTTTCTATCAATAAATCAACAGAAAAACTCCATGTTAGCAAACATTCCCGATAGCAATCGGAACATTCATTAACATTGTTATCGCTCCGAAATATTATCTTTGTACAGAATTTCAGAAAATCAGAATTAAATGTTTATTGTTATCTTAGTTATGCTGGCCGGCATCCTAACCGGTTTTGCACTTCAGAAAATCAAAATCCCTTATCAAAACACATTAATACTAACGCTGGTATGGGGTTTATTGTTTTTACTGGGTGTGGAAGTGGGCAACAACAAACAGGTAATCAATCAGTTTCACACTTTGGGATTCGATGCTCTACTCATTGCATTTTTTGCTACTCTGGGCAGTGTAATTGCTGCCAGACTTATACAGCCACCAACGCAGACCAACTCTGAAACCGCAAAGAAATTCTCAATTGGCGACCTGAGAAACATCAGAGGCAGCCTGATAATTTTACTGTTTTTTGCCATTGGCTTAATTGCAGGTTTACTTCAACTCATACCTGCTGAATGGCTATCGGGTGAACTTAGTTACTATGTGTTATGCATATTAATGTTCTCTGTTGGTTTCAGCCTCGGACATCAACCGCAAACCATTAAACAATTCAGGCAAATACCTCCAAAAACAATGTTACTACCGCTGGGCACTATAACCGGCACCTGGCTGGGTGCTTTAATTGTGGCCTGGCTACTGCCGTACAAAACAACAGAAAGTCTGGCAATCAGCTCCGGATTTGGCTATTACTCATTGTCGGGCATATTAATAACACAATACAAAGGTGCAACACTGGGTACAATTGCCTTGCTCACCAATATTCTGCGCGAACTCATAACCCTAATATTTGCTCCACTCATAGCACGATATTTTGGCAAACTGGCCCCCATTGCAGCTGGAGGAGCCACAACTATGGACACTACCTTCCCAATCATTTTACAAACATCGGGCAAAGAATATGCTATAATTGCTATTTATAGTGGCTTTATTGTCGATTTTAGTGTCCCTTTTCTGGTTAGTTTATGGTGTAATTTGTAAATAATTTGGGTTTTTGCATCCAATTTTCATCCATCTGAATTAAAAACAATGTATCTTTGATGAAAGTTTCAAAGTTATCTCATACAGAGAACATTGTAATACAACCCATAAAAACAATGCCATTATGACAGACAAACTCGTAACACTTGCAATTCGCACGTACCACAGAGCACAAAAGATTAAGGCAGTACTGACCAACAACGGCATACCTACCGAAATTCACAACCTGAATCAGGAAAATCCCGAACTTGCCGTGGGTGTAAGGGTACGTATTAAAGAAAGTGATTTACCTCGCGCACTAAAAATTGTAGAGTCGGTTGAAAAGGAATGGGAAAGCGACACTACCGAAAAACCGCAAAAAACTGTTTTAATACCGGTAGATTTAGCCGATATGGTTGATAAAACCATTGACTACGGATTTCAGTTGGCCAGCGATATAGGGGCATCAGTGGATATATTGTATGCCTATCATATACCGGCTTACACCATAACCAGCAACAACGACCTGAACACCTACAGCATAACCGACAACGAAATGTTGCGCCGGATTGTAAACCGCGCCAATGCCGATATTGACAATCTGAAAAATTTAATTCAACGAAAAATTGACAGCAACGAAATACCGGCCATTTCCTTTGAATTTATTCTAAAACAGGGTGTTCCGGACGAAATAATTCCCGACTATGTAAAAAAAAGCAAGCCTGACCTGATTGTAATGGGTACTCGTGGTCGCCGACCTAACAATGAACTGATTGGAAGTGTGGCTGCAGAAGTAATTGAAACTTCATCCACTCCCGTTATGGCCATCCCGGCCATGTCAACATCCACTGAGCTTAAACGTATTGCGTTTCTCACAAACTTTGATCAAAAAGATTTAATAGCCATAGACAAAGCCATCGAACTATTTGGCAAACACAATCCTGAATTGTTTTTTGTACATGCGTCCGACAAAAATAATGCATGGAACGAAGTAATGCTCGAAGGCATAAAAAGCTATTTCAAAAATCACTATCCTGGCATTAACACCAACTATTCCATCATTGCTTCCAACGATTCGCCCGAAACAATTGAAGATTTTTTACAAGCAAACAAAATAGATCTTTTGGCTTTCAACACACGGAAACGTTTGTTCCTTTCGCGGCTTTTCAACCCGGGACTTGCTTACAAGCTCGTTTTGAATACAAACACCATGTTATTTGCCACACATATTTAAATTGTATTCGTGTATTGCTTAGCTCAATGCCTCATCATATTATCACGCATTGCGCTGATTTAATGATTATTTAATCACAGCGTTTTTGTTATTCGTTTTTTTTTCCGAAATTTGCAACCTTAAAATTCATTTGCATTCTCAGCAATTTTAAGCAATAAACAAGGTGAAAGATACTAAGTACATTTTCGTTACAGGCGGAGTTACATCCTCGCTTGGCAAAGGCATCATTGCCGCATCGCTCGGTAAATTATTACAAGCCCGTGGATTCAAAGTTACCAATCAGAAATTAGATCCCTATATCAATGTCGATCCGGGTACTCTCAATCCTTACGAGCATGGCGAATGTTATGTAACAGTAGATGGTCACGAAGCCGATTTGGATCTTGGACACTATGAACGCTTTTTGGGCGTGGAAACCCGCAAAGCAAACAATGTAACCACCGGACGTATTTACCAAAATGTAATCAACAAAGAACGTCGTGGCGACTTTTTAGGCAAAACTGTTCAGATTATCCCTCATATTACCGACGAAATCAAACGTAACATTAAATTATTAGGAAGCAAAGGCGAATTCGACTTTGTAATAACCGAAATTGGTGGTACAGTAGGCGACATTGAATCATTACCTTATATTGAAAGTGTACGTCAGCTACGTTGGGAATTGGGCAAAAACTGCCTGTTGGTACACCTCACGTATGTACCTTATCTGGCAGCTGCAAAAGAATTAAAAACAAAACCCACTCAGCATTCGGTAAAAGCATTACAGGAACAAGGCGTACAGGCCGATATTCTGGTTTTGCGCACGGAACACAATATTCCTTTGGAAATGCGTAAAAAAGTAGCTTTGTTTTGCAATGTTGAACCCGGTGCAGTGATGCAATCGCTGGATGTGCCATCGATTTACAGAGTACCTCTCAACATGCAGGAAGAGCGTCTGGACGAAGTTGCACTTTCAAAAATGGGCTTCGACCTTAGTAAAACGCCAAAAGCCGACATGACAAAATGGACTGCTTTTGTAGATAAACTTGAAAATGCGAAAGAACAGGTACGAATTGGGATAGTAGGTAAATACGTACAGTTGCCCGATGCATATAAATCAATCATTGAATCGTTAATACACGCAAGTGCCTACAACGACCGCAAACTGAAACTCGAACTCATCCTATCGGACAAACTGTCAGAGGAAAACGTAGAAAGCAAACTGTCAAAACTGGATGGTATAATTGTTGCTCCGGGATTCGGGCAGCGCGGAATGGAAGGTAAATTTGCGGCGCTTAAGTATGCCCGCGAAAAAAACATGCCTTGTTTAGGCATCTGTATGGGAATGCAAACCATGTCGATTGAATTTGCACGGAACGTATTGGGCTTGAAAGAAGCCAACAGCACCGAAATAGATTCGGCAACTCCTCATAATATCGTGGATATTATGGAAGAACAAAAAAACATTCTCGATTTGGGTGGAAGTATGCGCCTTGGAGCTTATAAATGCAAATTGAAGCGTGGTACTAAAGCCTATAAAATATATGGCAAAGAAAACATCAGCGAGCGTCATCGCCACCGTTATGAATTTAATAATGCTTACAAAAAGCAATTTGAAGATGCCGGTATGACATGCAGCGGATTGAATATTGAATCGGATTTAGTAGAAATAATTGAATTAAATAACCATAAATGGTATATTGGCGTTCAGTTTCACCCCGAATACAGCAGTACAGTGGTGAATCCGCATCCGCTTTTCATTAGTTTTGTAAAAGCAGCCATCGAAAAGTAATTAATTTAAACAATCAATAAGATTACCGGTTTACATTAAACTACCGGCAAATAAAAACATGGATAAAAATACGATTATCGGCTTTATCATGATAGCGCTAATCCTCGTTGGGTTTTCGGTTATGAACACCCCAAGCGAGGAAGAACTGGCACGCCAGCAGCGTTATAATGATTCAATTGCACTGGTTGAAAAAACAAAGCAACAACAGGTTCAACAACTTGAGCAACAAAAAAGTACTACACAAACCGATTCACTTACTAACTCAACGGACTCGCTGGGCCTGAAAGATGCATTTGGAGTGTTTGACGTAGCTGCTAAAGGTGAAAACAAAACAGTTGTTCTTGAAAATGAATTAGTTAAACTACACATCTCGACACTTGGTGGACGCATCGTTTCTGCAGAGTTGAAAAACTATAAAACGCACGATGCAAAGCCTTTGATTCTTTTCAACGAAAAAGAAAGTCAACTTGGTTTTACCATCAGCACCAACAACAACCGTGTAGTCAACACATCAGCTCTTTATTTCTCACCAGTTTCTGCTATATCGAAAGATAAAAATGGCAACCAGACATTAACAATGCGTCTGAACACATCTGCAGGTGCATATCTTGATTTCGTATACACACTGCCGGCAAACGATTATATGGTGGGACTGAGCCTGAAAGCCAATGGCATGAACAGTGTAGTTCCGGCAGGAGTTCGCGCACTCGATATGCAATGGGCCAGTAAAATCCGTCAACAGGAAAAAGGATATACATTCGAGGCGCGCTACTCGCAAATACATTACAAATTTGTAGGCGATGATGTTGAGAAAATGAGTGAATCATCGGAAGATACTCAGGAACCTAAAACAAAGGTAAAATGGATTTCCTACTCCGGTCAGTTTTTCAGCACTATTTTTATTGCTGATGATGCTTTTACTTCCACCAAACTGAAAAGCGTTCCTGAAGCGGAAGGTAGCGGCTATCTGAAATCATACGAAGGCGAAATGGCCGTATCTTTTGACCCAAGCGGAAAAACACCAACCAATTTACACATGTTCTTTGGCCCTAACCAGTACAAAGTACTATCGGCATACGACGATGAATTGGAAGGTGACAACGAGCTATCGTTAAACCGCATTATTCCACTTGGCTGGGGAATTTTTGGCTGGGTTAACCGGTTTGCCATTATACCGATGTTTAACTAGA
>JBLIZK010000152.1:0-3685 GCA_048859825.1 Paludibacter sp. | reverse complement strand
ATATATTCTTCGGTTCCTGTTACGTGACTTGGGTCATCATAACCCATATGCAGGCGGTGTTTTACCTTGCCGAAAAATGCCGGACAAGCTTCGTTCGCTCCGCCGCAAACAGTAATCACATAATCCCACTCCTCACTCAGGTACTTTTCTACCTGGTCTGACGTATGGCCGCTGATATCTATCCCCGCATCAGCCATCGCCTTCACCGCATTGGCATTCAGTTTACCCGCAGCCTTAGTGCCCGCCGAGCATACTGTAATGCGCGAATCGAACGATTGCAAAAAGCCGTGTGCCATCTGACTACGGCAAGAGTTTCCTGTACAAAGTATTAATACTTTCATCTTTATAGAATTAATTGTTAGAAATTAAAAGTTGGAAATTTTTTATTTACATGTGAATTCCTGAGAATCTATTTGGCTGAAAAACGCATCGAATTTGGCCAGTTTTTCTTTAATTGTGCTGCCACACAGGCAATAGTTGATTTTTAGTCCGTCAATTTCGCCGTGTATCAGTCCGCTATCGCGTAATTCCTTTAAATGCTGCGATACTGTGGTTCGGCTCAATGGTAACTGATCCGAAATATCACCCGATATACAAGTCTTCGTTTCGGATAAATATTTTAAAATGGCCAAACGGGCCGGATTTGAAATTACCCGTGCAAAATCGGCTAATTCCTGCAGCTCTTTATCAAATACTTCGGGCTTTCTCATATTGAATGTTTTATGTCGCAAACGTACGACATATTTGTATGTGTATTGCTATTTATTGTATTACAATTCTGTTAAGATTTACTTGTTTTCTTCTATAGCCTTGTCGGTCGGTTACAAAACAGCATTAAATAAATACCCCAATGCTATTATAAACAGCGTTACAGTACCGAAAAATATCCCTATCAGCTTCCAGGTCATTACTTTTTTCAGCATGGTGGCTTCCGGCAACGATAAACCTACTACAGCCATCATAAAGGCAATAGCCGTACCCAGCGGAACACCTTTGGCCACAAAAACCTGCACCACAGGCACTATTCCCGAAGCATTGGCATACATTGGTACTGCTAAAATAACGGCTACAGGTACTGCATACCATTTGTCGGCCGACAGGTATTGAGCAAAAAAGTTTTCAGGTACATATCCGTGCATGGCTGCACCTATACCAATACCAATAATAACATACAACACTACTTTTTTTACAATATCGCTGCTATTGCTCAGGATAGATGGCAAACGGTCGATAAAGGAAGTTTTTTCGCTTTCCCAGAGCTCATTTTCCTGCTGTGATTGTACCTGTATTTGTTTCACCCAATCGGTGAGATAGCGCTCCAGTTTCATTTTGCCCAATACGTAGCCACCCACTACACCCAGTAAAATTCCACTACCAGCATAAATCAAGGTTGCTTTTAACCCGAACAAGCCTAAAAACATAGCCACAGCCACTTCATTTACCAATGGCGATGTAATTAAAAACGAAAACGTAACTCCGAGTGGTATACCACCTTTTACAAAGCCAATAAAAAGCGGAATGGACGAGCAGGAACAAAAAGGCGTAACTGCTCCGAAAAACGATGCAAAGAAATACTGCATTCCGTATAGCTTTCGTGTGGTAAGGTAATTGCGGATACGGTCTATCGGAAAATAAGCATTCACTATCCCCATCAAAGTACTTATCAGATACAGCAGAATGAGTATTTTAATGGTATCGTAAAAAAAGAAATTGACCGATGCTCCTAAATGTGACTGAGGGTCGAATCCCAGTAAATCATAGGTGAAAGCATCCACTATAGTTTGATTAAAATAATAAAGAGTTAGCAATGCAGGCAAGGCTGTAAATACAGCAGCTAATAACCTTGTTTTTTTACTTTTTTCCATTTGAATATTTTTTTGTATGTTCGTAATATAACGAACAATTTGACTTTTAAAAAACCACATTCAACTGACAAGGCTAAATGTGGCTGTCTTTTTTCTTCAGATTGCCCTCCTTATATCTATCGGGCCGGTTTATGATACAAAAAATATCACTATATAATAAATGCCTACCCCGATAAATACCACCGACACAATGCGCCTGAACCATAGTTCAAAGGATTTTATCCGGTTGTAAAGCTTCCCTACATTGCCTACTGCATAAGCCAATAGCCATGCAAACACAATAACGGGCAATCCGGTAGCTATTGCAAACAAAACAGGCAGATACAGTCCGCTGGCGCTTGCCACAGTTACAGGTATAAGCATTACAAAATACAGTACGCCACTGTAAGGGCAGAATGCCAGCGCGAAAACCATTCCGAGCAACAATGTACTCCAATAGCTTCCTTTGCTTTTTTCGCCAATTTTATCCGTTAACCCTGAAAAGCCCGGAAATTTCAGTTTTATCACGTCCAGCATAAATAAACCGATTAACACCATTACGGGTCCTAATAATTTTTCGCCCCAACCCTGAAACAGCATCGATACATTCATTTTACTGGCCCCGAAAAATATCAGTACAGCCAATCCTGTATAACTTATGGCACGCCCCAGTGTGTATACCAACCCACTGATAAATACGCGTTTGCTATCCTTCAGGTCGCGACTAATAAACCCGATAGCCGATATATTGGTAGCCAGCGGACAGGGACTGATTGCCGTCATCAGGCCTAATACAATGGCGGTAATAAAGGAATATTCCGTGTTTTCCAATATGCTTTGTAAGATTTCCATTTTTTTTATTCTCAAATCAATTTCCCAGCATTCCTCCAACAGTCTTCTTAATTGCAGCTTTCAGCTTTTCAGGTTTGCTTTTGGCATACATAAACGCCTGTTCGGTCAGGTCAACCCGCTTATTGCCTTGCAAAATCAGTAGCGATTGTCCATCGGCATTGCATTTTTTGGCTGCATTTTCGCTGCTTTTCTCGTCCAGGTTTACCGACTTAAATACAACCTGCCCCTTTTTGAATTGCTCTGGGTACAACTGCTGAATAGCTTTCAGGGTTTCAGTTTCAACAGCCTGGCAGGTAGCACATCGGCGCGAGTAGTGAAAATAATACACTTCAATCGTAGCAGCATGTGTCAGCGCTGCTGATAAAATCAGTAAAGTAAGGGTGATTAACTTTTTCATTCGATTATTTTTTTTGATTATTACATTTCTTTTCGCGAACTCACCTATTAATTCAGGCATATTAAATGCTGAAAAATTTGGTGGTCAGTAACTCTTTTAATTCGTTTTCCGATGGCACACGCCCCTTTACCAGCACTTTTCCATCCACCACCAGGGCCGGAGTTGTCATTACATTGTATTGCATAATTTCCATTATGTCTTCCACTTTGCTCACTGTGGCTTCTATCTTGTTTTTCGCTACCACATCGCGCACTGCTTTATCCAGTGTTTTGCATTTGGCACAGCCTGTGCCCAGAATTTTTATTTCCATAAATTTTTATTTTCGTAAATTCAATATATGAATACAATATTTGTTTTTCAGTAAGATATGCTATTTTCCGTTAAGCATTAGGGCTACAACAGCCTGTTTTTTCTTTCCTGGAATGGAAAAATGCCTGAAAGTATTGCTGAGCCTTTTCCCAGTTATCTTTGTCGATGCAGTATTTCACCTTAGGTGTTTCAATTTCTCCCTGAATAAGCCCCGCATCTTTTAGCTCCTTCAAATGCTGCGAAACCGTAGCCTTGGCTATGGGTAGTTCGAGATCGGAAGAGC
>JBLIZK010000151.1:0-6753 GCA_048859825.1 Paludibacter sp. | reverse complement strand
ATCTGGTTTGGTGGTTTCAATGCTTCGTATCAGCTTAATTCTGATTTCAGAGTATATACATCGCTAAACAATGGTGTAAATTTGCCTACCTATACCGATTTGTATCTAACAAACTCATTACAAAAAGGGAATGTAAATTTAAAGCCGGGAAAATCTACCACTTTGGAATTCGGAGCTAAATACGATAAAAAACAATTGAAACTTTCGGGAGTGGCTTATTACCGGTTGGGAAAAGATGTGATTGATTGGGTAAAGTATCCGGGTAATTCATATTGGCAAAGTATAAATCACGATAAATTGAATGCATTCGGGTTTGATTTTTCGGCAAATCAAACGTTTAACGACTGTTTTATTTCACAGGTAAATCTGGCTTATTCGTATATCAAAATGGAGAACGATGCCCTGAATTTCGACTCGAAATATGCTTTTGATTATTTGAGAAATAAGGTGCTATTGTCAGTAAATCACAAAATTGTTAAGAATGTTACCGCTCAATGGAGTGCCTCTTACAACGACAGAGCAGGTAACTATGTGTTGGTTGATAATCAACCTGCCATTGATTATACTCCGTTTTTTATGTTGGATGCACGTTTGCTTTGGAATGTTAAGTATCTGGATGTGTTTGCCGATGTGAACAATATCCTGGATACCGATTATGCTGATTTTGGAGGGCTTCCTCAGCCGGGCGTAAATTTTAATGTTGGTTTACGTCTGAAAATCAAATAATCTGTTGCAGATTAAAGGAATTAGCAGTATCTTTGCACCACTTTTTTGCAAAAGAAAGTGTGATGGGAAATTAAGCGACTAATCACTTAATATCGAAACGCTTAAATTTTGAGTAACACAAATTTTATTAAACGAAATGAAAACATTTGAATTAAAAGGTGCTGTACGTGCCGATTTAGGAAAGAAAGCTTCTAAAGCTGATCGTGTAGCCGATGTAGTGCCTTGTGTACTTTATGGTGGTGCTGAAAATGTACACTTTACTACTACTAACAGCGACTTACGTAAGTTGATTTATTCACCTGAAGTTTTTGTTGTTAATCTTGATATTGATGGCAAAAAATGCAAAGCTGTAATGAAAGCTTTACAATTTCATCCGGTAACTGACAAAGTATTACATATTGACTTCCTTGAAGTAACAGAAGCTAAGCCGGTTGTGGTTGAAATTCCTGTGAAACTTGAAGGTTTGGCTGAAGGTGTGAAAGCCGGGGGTAAATTAGCGCTTGAAATGCGTAAATTGAAAGTAAAAGGTATCTATACTCAGATTCCTGAAAGAATTACAATTGATGTAACTTCATTAGGACTGGGTAAAACAATTCAGGTGGCTGCACTTTCTATTGAAAATCTTGAAATATTGAATGCTAAAAACGCTGTTGTTTGTCAGGTTAAATTGACAAGAGCTGCTCGTGGTGCTGCTGCAGCTGCTGCTTCAGGTAAAAAATAATTTTCTTAGATGAAATACTTAATTGCCGGTTTGGGTAATATCGGGAATGAATACGAGAATACCCGCCACAATATAGGATTTAAAGTGTTGGACGCCTTTGCTGAGGCGTCCAATGTTTTTTTTGCAGATAATCGCTATGGTGCTACTGCCGAAGTGAAAATAAAAGGACGCACTTTGGTGTTGCTGAAACCGTCTACTTTTATGAACTTAAGTGGAAATGCTATACGTTACTGGCTGCAAAAGGAGAATATCCCATTGTCCAACTTGTTGGTGATAGTGGACGATTTGGCTTTGCCGTTTGGTACGCTGCGTTTAAAACCTTCGGGCTCCGATGCCGGACATAACGGACTAAAAAATATTCAGGAAATCTTGTCAACTCAAAACTATGCAAGGCTACGTTTTGGGGTGGGCAGTAATTTTCCGAAAGGGCGTCAGATTGAGTATGTGCTCGGCAAATGGAATGCTGATGAAAGTGCAGCTTTGCCTGAACGTACCGAAAAATGCGCGGCAATAATTCAGAGTTTTTGCCTGGCAGGTATGCAGCTTACAATGACGCAGTTTAACGGAAAGTAATTTTTTTGTGGATATAAAACTCCTGATATTTATCGGGAAGTATTTGTAAGGTAGTAGATAAATGAAAACAGAAGTACGAATAGACAAGTGGTTGTGGGCTGTGCGTGTGTTTAAAACACGTAGCATAGCCACTGAAGCATGTAAAAAAGGACGTATTTACGTGAATAATGCACAGGTCAAAGCATCGCGAAACGTAAAAGTGGGCGATGTAGTGGGTGTAAAACGTAATCCGGTAATGTATTCGTTTAAAGTGTTGGCGCTTAGCGAAAACCGTATGAATGCTAAATTAGTACCGAATTTTATGCTTAATGTTACAACACCCGACCAGTTGGAACTTATTGAATTGCAGAAAATTGCTGCCGAAAATGGCAGAGATAAAGGTACAGGTCGTCCAACTAAAAAAGAACGTAGGGATATCGATGAGTTTTTCGAACCTGCTTTTGTTGACGAGGAATGGGATTGGGAAGAAGCGGAATAAAACGAAGAATATGCTGATAGCTACAAAATTAAAAAAAGAGAATATTTGCGAATATCTGCTGTATATGTGGCAGATAGAAGATATTTTACGCGCTTGTAAACTGGATATAGAGCTGGTTGATAAGCATATTATATCGAAATTTCCGGTAAAAGATGAGGCTGAACGTAAAGCGGTATACGAGTGGTACGAAAGCCTGATTGAAATGATGCGTCTCGAAAATGTACAGGAAAAAGGTCATTTGCAAATTAACAGCAATGTAATTATTGACCTGAATGATTTTCATTCGCAGGTGATGAAATCGTCCGAAGTGCCAGCCTATCATGCTAAGTATTATCACATTCTACCATTTATTAATCAGTTTCGTGCAAAATCGAACCCGGGTTTATCCGATATTGAGTTGTGTTTTAATTTTATGTATGGTTTTATGTTGCTTAAAATGAAAGGTGCTGAAATAAAGCCTGAAACTATACAATCGCAAACCGAAATTGGTAAATACATGGCTTTACTGGCAAAATACTATCATCGTTACAAAAATGGCGAACTCGATTTGGAGGTTTAATACGATTTGTTTTTGGTTGTTTGTATCAATAAAATATACTATATTTGACCTGTTTAATTCTGAAGAAAGTTACATTAATTTATATATGCAAATGAAACGAACCTGACAGAGTTTAATCATCCCGATAGCTGTCGGGGAGTCTCACAAGGGAGTGTTCATAAAATAACAAACAATCGAAGCTTCATTCTTATTTCCCCTTTAGGGGGTTAGGGGGTAGATACTAAAAAAATAAACACATGAAAGGAATCGTATTAGCCGGTGGCTCCGGGACCCGTTTGTATCCAATTACAAAGAGTATTTCTAAACAAATAATTCCGGTTTACGATAAACCGATGATTTACTATCCGTTGTCGGTGTTAATGCTGGCAGGAATACGCGAAATCCTGATTATTTCAACACCTCAGGACATACATTTATATAAAAACCTTTTAGGCGATGGAAGCGATTTGGGTGTAAAGCTCGAATATGCCATACAGCCCTCTCCCGATGGATTAGCACAGGCTTTCATCATTGGCGAATCGTTTATTGGTACCGATAATGTATGTATGGTTTTGGGTGATAATATTTTTTATGGTTTTGATTTTTCGCGTACCTTGCGCGAAGCAGCGGCTCTCGAAGATGGTGCTACCGTATTTGGTTATTACGTAAACGACCCTGAGCGTTACGGTGTAGCTGAGTTCGATGCAAATGGCAAAGTGCTGAGTATCGAAGAAAAGCCATTGCAACCAAAATCCAATTATGCCGTAACAGGTTTGTATTTTTACAGCAACGATGTGGTAGCAAAAGCCAAAGGTCTTAAACCCTCAAAACGTGGTGAGCTGGAGATTACAGATCTCAATCGTTTGTACCTCGAAGAAGGTCGCCTGAATCTGAAAATGATGGGTAGAGGTATGGCCTGGCTCGATACCGGTACGCACGATAGTTTGCTCGAAGCATCCAATTTTATTTCTACAATTGAGAACCGTCAGGGGCTTAAAGTGGCTTGTTTGGAAGAAATAGCTTATCGCAGTGGGAATATTACCAGAGAACAATTGCTGAAATTGGCCGAGCCTCTCAAAAAGAATTATTACGGACAATATTTGCTGAAAATTGCAAATGAAGTTGTGTAATGCGAGACGCAATAGTTTTTTAATGCTCACATTTCTATCTTCTAATTTCTAACTTCTAACTTTTAAATGCAGGTAATTAAAACCCCCATTGAGGGATTGTTAATAATAAAACCACGTGTGTTTGCCGATGCACGCGGTTTCTTTCTTGAATCGTATAATGAAGCACGTGATCGCGAAGCTGGTGTCGATGCTGCTTTTTGCCAGGACAATTTGTCGAAATCGCAATACGGCGTTATACGCGGGCTTCACTATCAGTTAGCACCGCACTCGCAATCCAAGCTTGTATCAGTTGTTCAGGGTGTTGTTTGGGATGTGGCTGTTGATTTGCGTTCCGGATCGCCTACATACGGACAATGGTATGGCGTTGAACTTAACGATGTGGAACGGACTCAGTTTTTTGTTCCAAAAGGATTTGCGCATGGTTTCTCGGTGCTGAGCGAAACAGCTGTTTTTTCGTATAAATGCGACGATTTATACAATCCGTCGCTTGAGCGTGGTATTATGTATAGCGACTCGTCGCTTAATATTGACTGGAAAGTGCCTGCTGATAAAGCACTTATTTCCGATAAAGATTTGAAACATCCGCTTTTTGCCGATGCTGAGAAAAATTTCAGTTTGTAATTGATTTAAATATGGAAATATGAATATACTTATTACCGGAAGCAATGGTCAGTTAGGTAGCGAAATGCGGGTGCTCTCAGCTCAGTACACTAATCACAACTATTTTTTTACCGATGTACAGGAGCTGGACATTTGTAACCTGCAAGCGCTGACTTCCTTTGTGTCGGAAAATGAAATTAATGCCATTGTTAATTGTGCTGCGTATACAGCTGTAGATAAAGCGGAGGACGATGTGGAATTGTGTTATCGCATTAATCGCGATGCTGTTAGGAACATCGGACTTGTTGCCGCTGCGACCAATGCGCTGGTTGTACATATTTCTACCGACTATGTGTTTGATGGTACTAGTCACCTGCCACTTACTGAGGATGTTGCAGTTTCGCCTACCAGTGTTTATGGTAAGTCAAAACATGAAGGCGAACAGGCTTTGCTTGCTGTGTGCCCTTCGGCGGTTGTTATTCGTACTTCGTGGTTATATTCCTCGTTCGGAAATAATTTTGTAAAAACAATGCTTAAGCTCGGACGTGAGCGTGATACACTTAATGTAATATTCGACCAGATTGGTACGCCCACTTACGCCCGCGATTTGGCAGCAGCCATTTATCAGGTGCTCGCTGTAGGGTCACCTCAGCCGGGTATTTATCATTATTCTAACGAAGGTGTATGCAGTTGGTACGATTTTACCAAACGTATACACAAACTGGCCGGTATACAATGCTACGTACAGCCGATTGAAACAAAAGACTACCCAACACGCACTCCGCGTCCGCATTACAGTGTGTTGAATAAGGCCAAAATTAAAACTGTGTTTGGTATAGAGGTGCCCTATTGGGAAGACAGTTTGGCTGTATGCCTGTCGTTAATTGAACATAACTAATTGCCCGAGCGCTTACAGATTGCCTGTTGGCGCTCTTTTTTTTAAGCGTATATGACAAATTCTGAGCAATTTTACACCGAAATTAAAGAAAAAGAAAAGCGATACGAACTTTTCAATATCCCGCTTTCCGATTTACTTTACAGTAATGTAAACCGCACTTTTCCTGAAATTCGCCGGTTGTCTGAATTTAAAAAGAAGGAACTGTACATGCGTGCTTTTTTTCGCACCGGCGAATTAGCCGACTTTATGCTGCTTCGGGTGTACGATGGAGAAGACGATCGCAATATTGATACTGCTATACTTAATGTGCCGGCACGTACCGATTTGCTGGCGCAGGGATTTGCGCTGGCCGATGGTCGACTGCTTCCTGAGAGATACCTCACGCTTGCTTACGATAGCTTTGAGCAGGCTAAGCGCAAACTATGGGAAGCTTTCCCTGAAATTGCAGATTTTTCGGGTAATTCCATTCTCCGCATGAATGAGTGTACTTTTAATCGTATGTGTAAATTTGCCGAAAATGTATTTGATATCGTTGAGTAAGTTGGAGTTTGGTTGTTGATATCAGAAAGTGTTTTTTACATAGCCAATAATATTGCTGCTAATGCAATGATGGCTGGCAAAGCTTGAACGAAGAAAATTTTTCGGGATGCGGTAAGAGCGCCAAATACCCCGGCAACTATCACACAGCTCAGGAAAAATATACGGATGTTGATAGCCCAATTATTGTCGTCGATGAAAAACGACCATATTAATCCGGCTGATAAAAAGCCGTTGTAAAGTCCCTGATTAGCTGCCAGGCCTTTAGTAGGTTTAAATAGTTCGGCTGGCAGGGTTTTGAATGTTTTTTTACCTGCGGTTTCCCAGGCAAACATTTCAATCCATAAGATATACAGGTGTTCTATTGCCACTAAGGCGGTCAGTATTAGTGCGATTGTTGCTATCATAAATTTTAATAGTTGTATGTTGTTTGTTTTTTTAGGATAAACAAAACTACATATTTTTTTTTGGATATTTCATTGTGTGTTTTGGTAAGTGGGTTGGTAAATGCGTACGGATGCTGCCAGTTGGCTCTGTGCGCGAGGGATTGCA
>JBLIZK010000150.1:0-4744 GCA_048859825.1 Paludibacter sp. | reverse complement strand
GTTGGTACTACTGTTCACAATCTGCGTTTTAGCTGCATTAACTAAGAAGCGATTCATCTTTTTCTGAGGGTCGTCCAGTTTGGGATTACGAATTAAAAATGCACCTTCCAAATATGCATAGTTTGTAAATCCACCTACGCGGGTAATTAATTCCGATATGCGCTCTGTTTTCGACATAATATTGTAATTACCTGGACGGATAACTTCGCCTGATATATTTACCATACGTATTGACTCAAATCCGTGAATTCGGCGTACTACAACCTGGTCGCCACTTTCAAGAACAAAAAGACCTGTTGAATCAGTTATATTCAAGTCCTTATCAATTTTAAATTTCATCGTGATTGACTTTTGAGACGTTGAAATCAACTCCTTTTCGTTTTTCACGACCCTTATCAACTCAATAGAATCGGTAGATGCAGCCTCGGTAAAACCTTTGGCTTTCATAATCAGATCCACTACAGTCATATTCTCAACCAAATTATAAACTCCGGGGGTTTTCACTTCGCCCGAAATTGTTACCTTTTGCTTGTTACGCTGGTCGAGTACACTGTTAATTTCAACTTTATCGTCGCGATGCAGTAATATATCCGGAGCTTTACCACTTAATACATCACCTAAACGGAAATTGATAATTTCAGGTACTTTATCAGCACGTTTTCTGTTAATTAATGCCATATTCAAAAAAGCATCCTCTTTTAGTCCATCCGCTTTTTTGATAAGAGCTGAAACTGTGAGCCCTTTTTCGAGAGCGTATACACCAGGCCGATTTACAGCACCAGAAATTTCAATTTTATTGGTAAATATCTCCGGCTGAGTAGAAAAATAAATATCGTCGCCACCTTTCACTTTAAAAATGTTATACTCAGATGCTTTTACATCTACAACATTTTTATTGTTTAAATTTGTGCGAATAATTGTGGCAATTTGAGTATAAGCACTATCAGTAAAACCACCTGCATAACGAATCATATCGGCCAATGTTTCACCTTCTTTCCCTTCGAAACGACCAATATTTTTCAAAGCTCCACGCATAGTAATACGGGCAATATAGGGGTCCACTTTCACCACATCACCATCGTGCAACAGTACATTATTTTTTAGTACGCCATCCGTTAAGAACTTATATAAATCAATTTCAGCAACAAGTTTTCCGTTTCGAATCACTTTAACCTGACGCATACTACCATTTTCGTCGGGACCACCGGCAGCATAGAGTGCATTGAATGCAGTTGCCAACGAAGGCAGTGTATACGAACCAGGACGAACAACGTTACCAATAATCGACACTTTAATACTACGAATATTGCCCAAAGTGATGTTAATTCTGGTTTGTCCGTTTTCTATACCGGGATATATTTTGGCAGCTTGCGCTCGTATACTCCTCTCGGCTTCTTCAATGGTTTTACCGGATACTTTCACAGGCCCAACATTCGGAATACGAATAAAACCTTCGGGTGATATTTTTAAACGGCTACTGGCATCGTATAGCCCCGATACGTCAACAATCACTTCATCGTATGGCCCTAATACATAATTTACAGGAGTTGGGATATTTAGTTTGGGTTCGAAGGTTAAATCCTGCGTTGAAAACAAATACTGACCATAAACAGGTAATTTATCTCCATGTTCAGACATGTATTTTTCAAATTGTTCCTGTTGTTTATTTGTTTTTGATTTTTTGGAAAAAGCATTCTCATTAACTGAATCCGAACTTAACGTCCGTTCTCCATTATAGGTACTTTGAGTTTCCGAATTTTGTTGCGAAGTGTTTTTAGAGCCAGCATACTTCCGATACATTTCAATTTGTTCGGGAGTTAATTTTGACAAATCGATATTACTTAAATTTTGTGAAAACGAATAAGAAAACAGCAACAAAGCTGAAAGTATGAGCGTAAATTTCCTCATGTGTGTTTATTAATAATTTAACGTAATTTTATATACTCAATAGTGCAAACGTACAATTAACAAAATAATTGTACGTTTACAAAGATTTAGTAAAAATTTGTTGAGTAAATGAATTATAATCTGCTATCAACCCAGCGGCGATCAACAACTGCTTTCGCATCGAAAACGACAGCGCCATCTTTTTTAAATTGCTCAAAATCAAACTTTTTGAATTCATCGTGCGCTACAGCTAATAAAACTGCTTCGTATTTTTTGTTAGTATCAAACTGACTGATAATATCCACATTGTATTCATGTTTCACCTCTTCAGCTATAGCCCATGGGTCGTAAATATCTACATTACAACCAAATTCGCACATTTCCTTGTAGATATCAACAACTTTGGTATTTCGGATATCCGGACAATTTTCCTTAAAAGTAACTCCCAAAATCAGAACATTGGCTCCTTTAATAGTTTGCCCTTTGTGAATCATCAATTTCATCACTTTATTGGCAATAAACGGAGCAATGCTATTATTTACATGACGACCCGAAAGTATGACCTGCGGAACATACCCGAGCGATTCAGCTTTACTGGCTAAATAATACGGATCGACACTGATACAATGTCCTCCTACCAAACCCGGACGATATTTCAGAAAATTCCATTTTGTTCCGGCAGCTTCAAGCACATCATTTGTATCAATTCCAACTTTATCGAATATAAGAGCTAATTCATTTACAAATGAAATATTTACATCTCGTTGCGCATTTTCAATAATTTTCGAGGCTTCAGCCACCTTCATGCTTGGTGCCTTATGTGTTCCGGCAGTAATAATAGAGGCATATAATCCATCCACTATATCTGCTATTTCAGGAGTTGAGCCCGATGTTACTTTTTTAATGCGGGTAAGTGTATTCACTTTATCGCCCGGGTTAATACGTTCAGGACTATAACCCGCAAAAAAGTCTGAATTAAATTTCAGCCCCGATACCTTTTCGATAACAGGTACGCAATCTTCTTCGGTACAGCCGGGATATGTAGTAGACTCATAAATAACGATATCGTTTTTCTTAACCACCCTACCTAACATTTGCGAGGCTTTAATAAGTGGTTGTAAATCGGGCATATTGAAGTGATTAATGGGTGTTGGAACTGTAACAATAAACACATTGTATTCCTTTAAATCTGCTTCAACCGACGAAAATGACAATCCTGATTCAGGGTTTTCCTGACGTAAGTTTGTGGCTTCAAGCATTCCATCCAAATCTGCTTCGAGCGTATGATCTACTCCTGCATTCAATTCTTCAACACGCTGAATATTAATGTCGTAACCAAGAACCTTGTATTTCTTACCAAATTCAATGGCCAATGGTAAACCCACATAACCAAGCCCTATAACGGCTATTTTATAGTTTTGCATATTGCTACACGATTTTTTTTAGCATGAATTAATACACGCAAAGATATAAAAATTATATCAAAGCACTTTGTATTCTGATGTACATTACGCACAAGTTGATTATTTTTGTAAAAAAAAACAGCATGAAAAAAGAGGAAATTTTCCCGCTTGTTAATGATTCAGGCGAAGTGATTGGAAGCGCTACCCGTAGCGAATGTCATTCGGGCACTTTTCTGCTCCATCCGGTTGTGCATTTACACCTACTTAACAACAAAGAGGAGCTTTACCTGCAAAAGAGAGCTATAAATAAGGATATACAGCCAGGGAAATGGGATACATCGGTTGGAGGACACGTTGATTTTGGAGAAAATACAATTGACGCTTTAATCAGAGAAGTAAGAGAAGAACTTGGTATTATCAAGTTTCAACCTGTATTTATGCACCGTTACAAATTTACATCTGACAAAGAAACTGAATTAGTAAACAGTTTTTATACAATATATGAAGGACCAATTATCCCCGATCCTTCAGAAATCGACGAAGGGCGATTTTGGTCGTTAAATGAAATAGAAATGAATATCGGAAAAAGTGTCTTCACACCCAATTTCGAGTTTGAATTCAAACTATTATTACAGAATCATTTATTGCCTATTAAGTAATAACCAATCAAAAACGCAATCCCAGTCTTACATCTACAAACTGAAAATGAATGCGTTTACTATCGCCCATTCGTGGAAATGAAGTATAACTGTATTCAATTTTGGCAAATGGTTTTATGTTGGATGCAGTCTTGATGTTTATACCAAAATCAAACTGAGTTTGGTGTCCCATAACACCCCCCTCAACACCTCGTAATTTTAAAGTATTAAGTAATAAACCATATCCTAAAAATGGCGTAACTGACCTATCTACATTCAGTTCGTGCCTTATAGTCCATCCATAACTCAGTAACGATATTGTTTTGGAACTGGAATTGCCTGCAAACAACACACTATACCCCAGTGGCACTGATAGGTAAACAGCAGGTTTTCTCTTGTTCAAACCGCTCAATTGCCAGGCATAATCAAATAAAAATCCATAACCATGCATCGTTTTATTACCGGCCAATGCATCCGAATGGTCAATTACCGAAAACAAATTTCGATACCCGGCTTCAAAACTGATTTGCTTTGGCACCTTAGGTATATTAATATATCGATGTAAACTATCTACCCTGTGTAAACTCCTTTGCTCATCACCATCAAATGTCATTTTAGCAAATAAACCAACATTTCCCAACAATAGCGCTGTAACCAGTATTGTAATTTTCATTTTAAAACTAATTAGTATGCTGGATAAACAAAAAACATCCGGCAAAGTTTTGCGGATGTAAAAAAAGAGCCTTTTTGGGGACTCGAACCCCAGACCTATTCATTACGAATGAATTGCTCTACCAACTGAGCTAAAAAGGCCTG
>JBLIZK010000149.1:0-8588 GCA_048859825.1 Paludibacter sp. | reverse complement strand
GTTTTCGAACAGGCTGAACCCATACCGGGCCCATCCACCGACAGCTTTGGCATGCTGGCCAAAGAGCTGGGCATTGTTCTCGTACTTTCATTGTTCGAAAAACGGGCTGCTGGCCTGTATCACAACACCGCCGTGGTAATCGAAAAAGACGGAACCATTGCCGGGAAATACCGCAAAATGCACATCCCCGATGATCCTGCTTATTACGAAAAATTCTATTTCACTCCCGGCGATTTGGGCTTCGCACCTATCCAAACATCGGTAGGCAAGCTCGGCGTGTTGGTTTGCTGGGACCAATGGTACCCCGAAGCTGCCCGACTTATGGCCATGGCCGGAGCCGAACTCCTCATCTACCCCACGGCCATTGGCTGGGAAAGCACCGATACCCACGAAGAAAAACAACGCCAAACCGAAGCCTGGGTAACCGTGCAGCGCGGACATGCAGTAGCCAACGGATTACACGTACTGTCGTGCAACCGCGTAGGCTACGAGCCCGACCCATCGGGCGTAACAAACGGCATTCAGTTTTGGGGCAACAGCTTTATTGCCGGCCCTCAGGGCGAATTCCTTGCTAAAGCATCCAACGAAGCAGAGGAAAACATCCTGCTCGACATAGACCTGAAACGCTCAGAAAACGTACGCCGCTGGTGGCCCTTTTTCCGCGACCGACGCATCGATGCTTTCGGCGACCTTACAAAAAGATGGAGGGATTAATTCAATAAAAACATTCGCTATGTTGACTGTACAGGTATAATTATACAGTCCGACATCCTTTTTTTTGGTTTAAATAGGTGGAAAATCAGGTTTGACTGTAATTTTAACACTTACTACGGTATCATATTCGCGATTTTGAACTTACATTTGCAAACTGATTCTCAGCTTATTGAGTCATTTATGTACTTTCAAAAAATCACACCCTATGCGATACTTTTTACAGCTATCCCTTTTTTTGTGCCTGCTAACAGGTCCTTTGCATGCAACAGTTATTCAGCTAACAGCACCCAACGATTTAAGCTCCGTTGTAAACACCCTGAACGATGGCGATATCATTGAACTCATATCCACCAGCTATGAGTACAACTGGAAACAACAAATAAACATTGCGGTCGACAAAAACATAACCATTCGTGCCAAAAGCGGCCTGGCAAGTCGCCCGGTTGTTCGGTTTAGCAATACGGCCGCCAGTGTATTTATTCGCCTGAACAGTACACTCGCTACCCCATCAGTAAAAAAATGGAAATTCGAAGGCATTTGTTTCGATGGCTATAATTCAGGTTCGAATGTATATGCCACAGGGTTTTTCGTTTCAAATGTAGCTTCTCAGGCTTATGGCATTAACTTCGAAGCCGACAATTGCCTTTTTCGGAACTTTTCCGACATCACATTTATTTATCAGGGCAACAATGCACCGTCATCACCCACATTGGCGCAAGGTGGCAATGTGGTTTTACAAAATTGCGAATTTCGCTCTCAGGGACGCAGAGTGCTGAATTCATCCTCCTCGTTAAGCTATTCGCCCGACTCGGTATGTATCCGCAACTGTTTGTTCGAAGGTCCGGTAACCGAAAGTTTTATTTTGCTTACACGGGCAAACTTTAAACATTACGACATTAATCATTGCAGCTTTATCAATTCCGCATCGCGCGAACTGAATCTGGCACAAACCACCCAGACATCCTACATTCGGAATTGCTTATTCCTAAACAATACAAATACAAACAGCAACACATATTCGGTAACTCTTGGTGCCGACTGTGGCATTTATTACACAGGTAGCGGTACGCGTAGCACTATATATCCTCGCAGCACATCGGTGCGCACCACAAACCCCGCACTAGATGCTCAGGGAATAGCCACCGCAAACACCTATTTAACAGGCAGCACCGATGGACTACCCGTAGGTTTTTACGGTAATCAGATCACTCTCAGCGAAAGAGAATTAAACGAGTTAAATTATCCGTACGGAGCAGGACCCTCTGCCTCAAAAACACTGATAGTTAGTGGTGTGCGGTTAACCAACCCCATAAACGTACAGGCTCCGGCCGGTTTCGAAATTTCAACAACTGCTTCAACCGCCTATTCATCATCGCTCACACTTAATCCGTCATCCAAAACGGTATCACCAACTACCATTTACGTCAGGCTGGTAGCAGGGAAAAGTGCCGGAACCTATTCCGGAAATATCCGCTTTACATCAACCGGTAGCGCTTCAAAAACAGCCGCTTTGTCGGGCACTGTAGCTGAAGGAGCCGGCGTGTTTCCTTCTGTAACTTCGCTTTCAGGTTTCAGTTATACATTTGGTAGTGGCCCTTCGGCACAACAACAATTTGTATTAAACGCCAGCTCACTCACCGCCAATGCGATTGTTACAGCACCTACCGGATACGAGCTTTCTCTTACTTCGGGTGTTTCATTTGCTGGCTCAGCAACCTTGAATATTGCAGCAATAGCCGGTAAAATTACAAATCTGAATATTTATGTGCGTCTGAAATCGCTGTTATCCGCCGGAACATACAATGGAAATATAAACATAACATCTACCGGTGCTGGCTCTAAAACAATAGCGCTGAGTGGAACCGTAAATGCAGCCCCGGTGATTATCAACACAAATAAAACATCGCTTAGCAATTTTAGTTACAACTACGGTATCGGACCATCAGCTATACAAAACCTTACTGTAAATGGCACAGGCATTACCGACAATATAACGCTTACAGCACCTGCCAGCTACGAAATTTCGACAACAGGCGGCACTGCTTTCAGTGCTAAAAGCAGCATATTATTATCTCCGGTAGCAGGCAATGTGTCCATCACCACTATTTATGTTCGATTAAAAAAGGATCTTGCAATTGGTATTTACAATGAATCATTGAGTGTATCAGCCACAGGTGGTACATCCAAACAAATAAACCTGAGTGGATTCGTTTCCGAAGCTACCGGAATAACATCCTCTGTTAGTTCGCTTACCGGATTTAACTACGATGTACAAAACGGACCATCGGCCGAAAAAGCATTTATTATTACAGGAAATAATCTGACTTCATACGTTATCGTTACAGCTCCGGCCAATTATGAGGTTTCTACCGGTAGCGGAGCATCATTCTCGGGCGCCGGACAAATGTTACTCGACCCGAATGCCATTAACGGACAGCAGTTAACCATCTATTGCCGGCTTATGTCGGGACTTTCGGTAGGTGCATATAGCGGTTCGCTTACAATCAGTTCAAGCGGTGTAAGTTCAAAAACAATCAGTTTAAGCGGCAATGTGTACAACCCCATAACTATAAAAACCGACCCGGCCAGCTATGCACCAAGAATGGAAGGCAAGCTAACACTTACCAGCAAATGGTTGTTCTCTAAAAATCTGGCGAATTACAGTGCCGGAAACGAATTGGTAGCAGCATCGGGCATTGCCCGCGACGTAACCACCCTCAATGCTAAACTGCTTTTTACCGACAGAGCCAACAAACAAATTGTGGTTATCAATGGTACTACCGGACTGAAAGAGACACCCATTCCGCTCAACAGTTCATTGTTTACATACACAGGCCGAAACAAGGCGAATACCGCCGATAGTACATACCTGGCAGGTAGTTACCAGTTTTACGGAATAAAAACAGACAATGCCGGTAATTTACTTATCAGCAATCTGATTTCGACAGGCACCGACAGGTTTCAGATATACAAAATTGATACCTCAACAGGTAATGGAACTTTGGTTATTGACCAACCAAACCTTTCAACACTTTTCCCTGCAGTTACTTCCATCCGACTCGACTTTTTCTCGGTATGGGGCGATGTAAATAACAATGCAGTAATACTCGCCGCCAATAGTGGTGCACCAGCCATGGTTGTTTTCAAATGGACCATTACAAACGGAACTGCATCGGCACCGGTTGCTATTCCGCTCGATAATATTACAACAGGAACATCACTTACCGGGCTCGAAAACCTGGGAGGATATGCCAGAACTTATCAGACTTCCGATACCCGTTTTTACGTTGACGGAGGTTCAATTTATCCAACTCTGGTAAATAATTCGGGGCAGGCAGTAAGTGGCTTTTACAAACAACCTACAGCATTAATTGACTCCATTACAATAAGCGGGCAAAAATGGGCAATGAATACAGGCAACAATGGAGTAGCGGAGTTTTCACTGGGCGATAATCATTTTCTGATAACTTCGGCAACGAATGCGGCTGGTAGTCCGGCTTCCACATTCAGACTATTTAAATTTAAGGACAACAATAAAGCTTTTGAACAACTGGAATGCTTATGGACATTCCCACAAGCAGGTTTTGGCGCCACCTCCAACTCGTATCGTACTGCCGTACCTATGATAGAAACAAATGGAAACACCGCATATATATATCTGTACTGTGGCGAAAACGGAGTAGGAAAATACGAAATGGTTTACGACCCGAACTATACAGATGTTCAAAATCACTTTGTTCAGTCGCCTGCATTCCGGATGGAAAAAAACGAAATTGTTTTTGAAAAACAAGTAGATAAAATTGATGTATTTACATTAACCGGTTTGAATATCGTTACTAAAAATGCAGTTACTCGCATAGCAAAACCATCAAATCCGGGCATTTACATCCTGCAATTCACTTCCGAAGGCAAACTGACAAAGGCTAAAATTTTAGTGGATTAAAAAAAAGACAGGTGTATTTAGTAATTCAATACACCTGTCTTTTTATAACTCAGTTAAACTCTTAAATACTGTTTATAGCATTTAAATCATCGAAAGCAATTTGTAAGCGGGCAATAACCGATTCTTCAGCTTTACGCAGCCATACACGTGGGTCGTAATATTTTTTATTCGGTTTTTCATCCCCTTCAGGATTTCCAATTTGCCCCTGTAGGTAATCGCGATTATTCGCTTCGAACTGACGCACACCATCCCAGTAAGCCCATTGCGTATCGGTATCAATATTCATTTTAACCACACCATAACTTATTGCTTCGCGAATTTCTTCGTGGGTCGAGCCTGAGCCTCCATGAAACACAAAACTTACAGGTAATTCTTCTGCTAAATTATCTTGTTTGCGTATATAGTCCTGCGAGTTTTTAAGAATAACAGGCTGCAGTTTTACATTCCCCGGTTTATAAACACCGTGTACATTTCCAAATGAGGCAGCAATTGGAAAGTTTGGAGAAATAGAGCGGAGCTCCTTGGACGCTAAAGAAACATCTTCGGGTTGCGTATACAGCAAGCTATTATCCACTCCACTATTATCTACTCCATCTTCTTCGCCGCCTGTAATACCCAACTCAATTTCGAGTGTCATACCAATTTTGCTCATTCGGCTAAGGTATTGTTTACAAATTTCGATATTCTCTGCCAACGGTTCTTCAGAAAGGTCAAGCATGTGCGAACTAAACAATGGCTTTCCGGTTTCTGCAAAGTGTTTTTCACCCGCATCAAGCAAACCATCTATCCATGGTAACAGCTTTTTTGCAGCATGGTCGGTATGTAACACAACATATACACCATAAGCTTCGGCTATTGTATGAATATGCTTTGCTCCGGCTACAGCTCCCAAAATAGCGGCTTGCTGACCCTCTAATTTCAAACCTTTACCTGCATTATATATTGCACCACCATTCGAAAACTGAATAATTACCGGAGCATTAGCAACTTTAGCCGACTCAAGCACCGCATTAACAGTTGATGAACCAACAACATTTACTGCCGGAATAGCAAATCCATTTTTCTTAGCGATAGCAAAAAGAGTTTGCAAATCGGAACCTGCAACAACTCCGGGTTTTAGTAATTCTGATATATTTCCCATTTTAAAAAATTTTAATATGATAGATTATAACACTTCCTATCCAATATTGTTTTGTAACTAAATTAACAAACTTGTGAAAGATTTGTTTAAAATCAAGTCAAAAATTCTGAAACTATCTGTGAATTTTTTTGCACACTTTTCATTTAAATACGCAATATAACAAGCTCTCAAATAGATCAGAAGGGAGAAATGTAATAACAAACTTGTTAATTCATGTTATTTTTTGTTTAGCATTTAATTCAAATTAAAGTTGTATTTGTTACAATTTTAGATAGATAATCAATTGAATTTCAACATCTAATGCAATAAAATTAAAGTTCTAAAAATGCCAACTGCAAATTTAATGTATTTATATAAAGAAAACTGCTTTGTTTTCTATTTCATAATTGTAGTATTTATTACTACATTCGCATACCGATACCTACCCCGGAAAAGAGTTTCTGAATTCTTCTGACAATTTTATTCATAAGTTTACTTTTACGATTTCTGATATTTAAACAACGAAGTTTATTTATAGGGCATGCTGTATACATTCTTTATATTCTTAATTTTTAAGAATACATATTTTTATATTTAATATTCAGTATTAGAACTTAAGAAAAAACCGGCTATCCGGTTGAAACAAATCAATAATATATTATTAATAATTAAAAAAAATGTTTATGAGAAAAATTAGTTTAGCAGCAGTTTTGCTTGTTTGCAGTTTTGCAGCATTTGGTCAGGCAGTAAAAGACCGTAATGTAATTCCTGTAGCAGTTAGCCTGAACCAGGTTTTACGTATGACAATCACAAATGGTGGTAACATTGAATTCGTTTTCAACACTATCGAAGATTACAAAAACGGTATTTCGGCTCTAGCAGTATCTAATGCAGCTAACCCTAACACTTCAGGTGATATGTACAAAACAGACTTTACAGTATCATCTTCAACCCGTTGGGCATTATCGTATGGTACTGAGGAAGCTTCATTCCTTGGAACTGACAATCCTGCAAACACATTGAATCTTAACAATGTTGGTTTTTCAATCACTAACCGTGGTGTGAACACTTTCGAAGGAGCTGCTTTGGCTCAGGGAACTACTCCTGCAGCATCTCTTTTCAGCACTCCAACAGCTAATGCTACACAGGTGGCTGCTCTTCAACAATATTCAGTAAAACTGATTGAAGACAACAACACTGTAAATGCAAATGCAGGAGATGCTGCTGACAATGCATTTACTTTGAACTGGCGTTGTGGTACTGCAGAACAAGGAACAGTAGTTCCAATGAATGCAGTAAAACTAATCGACCAGAATCCTAGTCCTGCTCCTGACCGTTACGTAGTTAACGTATTGTTCGATTTAGCTATCGATTAATTAGCATAAATTCGTAACTTTGAAGTTTGAAGATTGATTGGTTATTATTACCGGTCAATCTTCTTGTTGTTTTTCGAAACATAAAATAAGTTCTAAATGGATTACATCAACAGGCATACTAAACATCTGATATTATTGCTTTTTCTATTTTGTGCAAGTTCATTTACAATTGTGAATGCACAGGAATGGAATACAGCAAGGTTAAGTGTGCTGTATGGAGGCAATATACCTGTTGACTTTAATAACCTCAGCCGCATAAAAAAAGGCATTGAGTTTCAAACCGGAACACGTTTTGGAATAAGTATGGCCGATTCAAGTGTGGTAGGACATCAATTACAGGGCTTTACACTTTACTGCAGAGCATTCAACAATCAGGCAAATATCAAAGGAGAGGTATATACATTACCTCTTAATAAAATCAGAATAAAAGCCGAAAATGTGATTGGACTTGAAAGCGGACATTCATACGGATATCAGGATTTGGCTGCCGATTGGGTGCCCATATTTTCGTACAATACTGCTAGCTGGGTTGATCTCAACTGGGCCAACCACCAATTAAATATTTCGTACGAAATTGGTAAACCGCTATCCGAAGGAGGAAATGGCTCATTAATGGGCGAAGAGCCTGATTATTACAACATTGAAATTGAGTTCGAACTGGCTCCCACAGGCCCCGGCTTCTAAAAATGAATTTACAACGGATGATTTTTTCACAAAAAACAAAGATTTACAAAACACCGCTTTTTGTGTTTTGCCTTGTCGTTTTATCCGTATTCAACTTTGGGATATCCGTTAATGGCCAAACAAATAAAGAAGAAATATCTGCATTCTTTACAAAAACGAACGATAGTATTATTTCCGGTAACCTTTGCTTCAATATCCTGAAAATTGTAAACGAAGGAGCTAAACCGGTAAAAGCCCGCCTCAGTTTTTCGAGCCCGGAAAACTGGAAAATCATCTCTATGACATCAGATTCATTGCAAATTGAACCTAATGACACAATTTTTATTCCTGTACATATTTCACCCTCGGTAAATGCTACGGGTGGTATTTCGTATATTATTTCGGCCCTGTTAAAAACCGATAACAGTGTAATTTCGGCCAGCAGCAATATCTCAGTTAAAGCACAGGGTAAATGGGAGTTCTCTGTATTAAAAAACAAACTTTTTTTTACAGATACTAATCCAAACACCACCATTCAAATTAAATTATCAAATAAAGGTAACACCAACGAACTGATAAAACTTGATTATAAGGTTGGAAAACTTTTATCATTCCGACAGGAAAACGAAAATTTCAGCGAATACATTAACTTACCTGCATTTAAGGATACCGTTATTTATCAAACCGTAAGTTACCGCAAAAAAATATCGGCCACAGAATTATACCGATACCAGAATAACTGGCGCGAATCGTCAATTATCCTGACAGCATC
>JBLIZK010000148.1:0-4481 GCA_048859825.1 Paludibacter sp. | reverse complement strand
GTAAGGTTGAGTGTTACGGGTAGGTATCCACCTTCGTGTTCTTTTATCAGTTTGCCGTTCAGGTAAAATTTTTGCTTGCCCATGATGGCCTCAAAGTGCAACATTACATCTTTCAGTTTACTATCCGAAGGAACAACGAACTGTTTCCGATACCAGGCAATGCCCTGATAATTACGGCATCCGCTAGCCTCAACAGGCATTAATTGTACGGTATGAGGAGTGGAAACAACTTCCCAGCCCGAATCATCGAATTGCTTTGTTTCAGCATTTTTACTGTCGCCCCTCAAAAATCGCCAGCCATTGTTAAAGTTATAAATTTGTCGGCCACTACCATCTATCGGGTATAGTCCGGCTACCGAAAAGCTATTGGAGGCAATGGCTAAAGTGGTAAGACATAAAAGTGCAATGGAAATTCTGAATTTCATGTTTGTATATGAATTAGTTGTACCAAAATTACTGTTTTATTTGTTCTTAAAACATTCTTTTTGATGCTTTGCAAAATAATAGTATATGTGCAGACGTTTATAATACTGTTGATGTAATCTTTTGCCCGTACAAAATAAATAAAAACGTACTGTCGGGGTGTTAATTGGCTGTTATAAAACTAAACTTATTTGTACCTTTGCACCTGAATCAGTTTTATCTGCTTTTCTATCATTCAATTAATAAAATTATTCAGTAAATCAATTCATGTATACTTTACTCCAGATTGCTACTGCCGATACCATGACTGTAGCTAATAAACTAGCCGGTACCTCCGAAAGTGGTTTTTCGCTTGTCGATATCGTAATGAAAGGTGGTTTTATAATGATTCCTATCGGAATTTTGTTTACAGCAGCTATCTACATTTTTGTAGAACGCTTTATTTCGATATACAGAGCCACCCGAAGCGATGTGGATTTTATGCGTCAGATTGAAAAGCACATTTCGGATAAACAATCGGATAAAGCACTCGAACTGTGTACAGCCACAGCACTTCCAATTGCGCGCATGGTGGAAAAAGGTATAAAGCGTATTGGCCGACCGATTAAAGAAGTAGAAGAAGCCATTGAAATTGAAGGGAAATTTGAAGTAAACAACATGGAAAAAGGATTGCCGGTGCTTTCGGTTATTGCCGGTATTGCGCCCATGTTTGGCTTTTTGGGAACAATTATTGGTGTAATTAAAATTTTCTTCGATATTTCGCAATCGGCCGATGTGAGTATTGGTGTAGTTTCGGCCGGATTGTATGTGAAAATGATTTCGAGTGCCGCCGGACTTATTGTGGGTATTATGGCTTATGTTTTTTACAATTGGTTGAACATTAAAATAGGAAAAGCGGTAAACAGGATGGAGCGTAATGCGCTTAATTTTATCGACTTTCTGAAGGATAGCGCCATTTAAAGAAAATAAAAATGGAGTTGCGAAAAAAGAAACAAGCAGGTGCTGAGGTTTTTACATCGGCAATGAACGACATTATGTTTTTTCTGATGTTGTTCTTTATCATTATATCTACTTTGCTTAACCCAAGTGTTATTAAACTGGATTTACCGGGAGCAAAAAACACGAAACCTATCCACAAAAAAGAGGTTTTTTTATCGGTCAATAAAGAGAAGCAATATTTTATTAATGAAAAACAGGTTCAGTTTACACAAATAGAACCATTTCTTGTGGCTGAAAAAACAAAAAGTCCCGAAACCATAGTTGTGTTACGTTGTGATAGTAGCTTAACAGTTCAAAATCTGGTTAATGTGCTAGAAATAGGGAATAAACTGGATGTGAAAATGATTTTAGCTACCCGTAAAAAATAACCGTATTGAGCCGATGTCAGTTCGCCGTCCATTAAATAGTCACATAATTGCACTTGTAGTTACAGTTGTCCTCGAAATTGTTATCGTTTTGGCTTTTGATATCGATTTCGGTTTTGGCGGCAGTAATTCACCGGGCGAAGCTATTGACGAGGAGTTATTTCTCGATTTGGAAAATTTGACTGCTGAGGATTTTGCCATTGCACCTGATGGCTCAGCTCCGGCATCTGCCAATGAAAATCCATCTGCCGATGAACAGGAGGGCGATGGCGCTATTAAAACGCAAACAACGGAAGCCCCTCAGGTTGCTGAGCCGGTTGATGTTGTTGAGCGAAACGAACCGCCCGTCGATTCCATTGTTTCTAAAATGCCTCCGGTGGTTGAAATAAAGACTGATTCATTGCAACCCATTTTAGTGGATGCCGAAACTGCGAAAGTCCTGTCGCAAATGCTTGAGGTAACAAAGTCTTCGGGGACTAAGGCTGTGACAAGTCGAAAAACACAACAAGAAAAATACGAGTTTTATAAAAAGAACTACAGGTTAATCCGGAATTTTCAGAAAGTATATCCTTATGCTGTAAAAACACGCGAAATAATTGAAGAGGTGAATGCTAAACTGGCAACAATTTCAAGTAATTCACAAAAAAGAAAGCTGATTAAAGATATGGAGGACAGGCTTTTTGCCGAATATGAAGGTGCTGTCAGAAAGATGACGGTTTCGCAGGGTAAGTTGCTGCTCAAATTAATTTCGCGCGAAACAAACAAGTCGGGTTTTGAACTTATTAAGCAATACAAAGGTGGTTTTTCAGCCGGGTTTTGGTACAGTGTGGGTAAAATGTTTGGCACCGACCTTAAAACTGAATATCACCGCGAACTCGAAGATTCTCTAATAGAAAATGTGCTGGATAAATATCAAAAAAACGAACTGTATTAGTTCGTTTTTTTGTTTGTATGAATAACAATGTCGTTTCGGCGTTGCTCCGGTATTACCTGAATAATAGTGACTTTGCCGTTTTTCATTTCGGCTTCGACGGTAGTTTTTTCAGCACAATGTAGTTTAAACCGCACATTCCACTCTGTAGGCCATGCCGGGAACAGTATTATTTTACCTTCGTCGGTTGTTTGTAGCAACATTTCCTGTAGACCAATCATGCCACTACCTCCCCAGTTGTGGTCGGGACTCCAATCAAAGCCCGGTCCCCAAAATGCCGGAAAGCGATAAGGACCGTCCTGCAATTTCAGCGTATTAAGTCGTTTTGCTTCATCGGTTAGTCCGAGGCAGGCCGCAAAAATGTTATCCTGTTTCCAGCCTACATGACTGCGGAATTTCTGTACATCGGGGTCGAGTTGGTAGGTATTGATGGCAATGTCAAGGCTGTCGCGACCAACTCCGAAAATACGCCATGGAAAAACCGGATAGAGTTGCGGACTTTCAGTGTTGTTTATTCGTTCCCAGTTTTTTGCCGGCGAAATTAACGTTTTTCCTTCCATTTGCCGGTACGATAATGGCGGAATATTCTTAAGAAGTAAATCGTTGTCGGTTAATTTTAATAACGTACGCAGGGCAGCTACCAGATTTACCGGATTGGTAGCCATTTTGTAGGTTTCGCATGCCGATGCCGGATAAAGAATCAGGTGTCCGTTTCCATCGAGGTCTTTTCGTCCGCGGCGCTGTGCTAAATACCGGTAATGTTCATCGAAAAAGCGTATGCAGCTTTCAATCAGTGGCTTGTATTGACTAATATCGGCTTTGTTGTAATTTTTTGTTTCCAGAATCATATAGCAGAATTCCAGCACAGTTTCCCACTGATATTCCAGCCATGCATTGTATTCAACACCTTTGTCGAAGTATTCCGGACGTTTCCAGCCATATTCGGTTGCTCCGGGTAAACCAAAATTCTCAATTTGCTCGGCAAAACAGGCGCCATCGTGTCCCCAGTAAGTTTTTGTTCGCAGTTCTGCATTTTTCAGTAATCGCTTATAAAAGTCAAATTGCGGAATCATCAGGTCGAAATCACCGTTTTTTAGCATTGGCCAGTATACAAGTCGCTGGTTTTGGGCGGTAAATGTGCCTCCTGTCCATTTACGGTAGTCGGGAGTGAATTTCTGAACAGTGTCCACATACACAGGGTCGAAAGTGAACAATCCACCGTTAAATCGCGTAGGCCATTGGCCTTTGGCGTTGCAGCCAAGCATATATCTGAAAAGTGTATAGTTTCGCGACAGATTCGCAGCTTCGCCTTCAATATTGATATAGCTTCTGTTCCAAAATGCATTCCACCAGGCTATGCTCTGTTGTTTGTCGTTTTTCAGGTTTATTTGTGTGATGGTTTTGTTCAAGCGGGCTTCCCATTCCGCAATGTCGGTTGTTTGCGAAATTTCGAATGCAATGCTGAGAGTCTGATTTTTCGAAGCCTTCTTATTGCTAAAAACCCATGCTTTGTAATCGGTGTTGGCATAAATGCCGTTTTCAGTTCCCGAAAAAATCAGGTTTTCGCCCCACATTTTTCCACCCGAAATCAAGTTGCCAATGGGGTTGTACATTTGTGCTTTTACGACTCCCATTCCTTCGTGCACCACTGTTGTGTCGAAAACGGTTTTGGCCGGATTGCGGTGATAAAACAGCACTGCATTTTGCGAAGCCCTGACAGAATCTTTTTTCATGGAGAGCCCGGCAGGTATAACCCATTTTAA
>JBLIZK010000147.1:0-2192 GCA_048859825.1 Paludibacter sp. | reverse complement strand
ATGTGATTTTCCCCGAAGGGAAACATATACGTATTGAATCCGGTGTATTGCCCGGCTCTGTGGTTACGCCTTATTTTGATTCAATGATTGCCAAAATTATTGTAAAAGGCGAAAATAGAGATCAGTGCATTAAAAATACCCTGGAAGCATTGAATGGGTTTACTCTGAATGGTTTAAAAACTACTGTTCCGTTTTGTAAAGTTGTTTTACAACATCCCGATTTTGTCAATGCCAGTTATACAACGCGATGGGTTGATCAGGTTTTTACACCCGATATGCTTGAAAATGACGACGATGAGTTGATTGGAGCATTGGCGGCTACAATTATTTATGCTCAGGAATATTTACAATTATCGTCCGATGTACCATCGTACAAGAGCGACCGATTGAATGTGTGGGTTTTGAATAAACGATTGAATTACTAAACACCGAAAAATTAAACGTAAAATATGGCAACATCCTATATATACAACCGCGATTCATCCCGACTGTTTATTGCATTGCGCGAAAACGGTAAGCGATATAAACTATTTATTCCTGAAGATGCAAAACCTGAAATCAATGGCAATACCATGGATATCGATTTTGTGGAACAGGGTGATTTTCAGCTTACATTTGAGTGGAAAGGGCAGAAGTTCAATTGTGAACTGGTATCGCGCGACCAAAACAAAGCTGTGGTGAAAGTAAACGGCGTTGAATACAAATACAGCATCGAATCCATTTTCTCGTACATCCGCAGAGGAATGTTACACGTTGACGACAATAAACTGGACGACAATAACATTACTGCTCCAATGCCGGGAAAAATTGTGGAGTTATTTCTGGCTGAAGGAGATATGGTTAATGACGGCGAACCTATACTTTCGCTCGAAGCAATGAAAATGCAAAACGAAATAACTGCTAATTGTAACGGTGTTATACGAAAAATAAAAGTTCAACCCGGACAATCGGTTATGAAAGATGAACTACTGGTGGAAATTCAATCTATTGAATTGTAAAAACCGCTTGATTTCAGTATAAAAAAGAGTCTGTCTCAAAAGTAAAGTATTTCACTTCAACTTTTGAGACAGACTTTTTATTTAGGGAGCTATTCTGCGGTTAATTAACCACATTTTGAATAGCCACAGCTTTTACAGGTCAAACAACCTTCCTGATAAATCAAAGATTTTTGTCCGCAACTTGGGCATTCCTGCTCAGCAATTTGTGTTCCGTCCGGAATATACTTTTTAAGTGCACGTTCCACACCCACTTTCCATGTATTGATGGATTCGTTATCGAGCTGTAAACCGCTAACCAGTTTAACAACCTGATCAATAGGCATACCATAACGCAATACACCCGAAATCAGTTTGGCATAGTTCCAGAATTCCTTATCAAATTTATGCGAAAGACCTTCGACAGTTGTTTTGTAGCCACGTTTGTTGGAGAATTGGAAGTCGTAACGTTTGTTGCCATGTTCATCCACCGTTTTAATGATTTTACCTTCAGTAACTGTTTTAGGTAGCATAATACCTTCTTCGTCGTCGGCTAATCCGGTAAAAATCTCATATGGTTTGCCATTTTTCAAACCCACAAAGGCAATCCATTTGTCCTTTGAGTTTTGGAAACGAACTACTTCGCAATCCAGCTCTTTTGGTCGTACCAACTGATTTTCATCGTAAGGGAAACAAACTGTTTTGTTCGATTCCTTTTCTTCTTTCTTTTCCGAAGTTGCTACCAATACACCTGAACGTGAACCATCGCGGTATACGGTTACGCCTTTACAACCTGCCTTCCAGGCTTCTTCGTACAAATGACCAACCAGTTCTTCATCGACGTTGTTAGGCAGGTTAATGGTTACACTAATGGAGTGGTCAACCCATTTCTGAATACGACCTTGCATTTGTACCTTTTTCATCCAATCCACATCGTTTGCAGTTGCTTTATAATAAGGCGATAATTCAACCAGTTTATCTACTTCTTCTTTGCTGTAGTTTTTATCAGTTGGATAACCATTCGCCTCCATCCAGGTTACAAATTTATGATGGAAAACCACATATTCTTCCCAGGAGTCACCACTTTCGTCGATAAAATCAATGCGTACATTTTTGTCGTTTGGATTTACCTTCCGGCGACGGGTATATACTGGCATAAATACCGGTTCAATACCCGAAGTTGTTTGCGTCATAATGCTGGTAGTACCCGTTGGTGCA
>JBLIZK010000146.1:0-5432 GCA_048859825.1 Paludibacter sp. | reverse complement strand
GTAAGTAAATCAGAGGCAGTATTGTTTGTTGATAATGAAAAATTAACTCCTGAGAATAGTTCTTATTTGGCTGATCAGGGTGTTCAGGTGTTACCATACGATGCTATATATGGTTATTTGAATAAATTGCAACCAACCAGTTCCATTTTAATTGACGGTGCCAAGCTGAATCAATCACTGAACCAGGCTATTCCTGCTGATATTCGTCGCATCAATACGATGTCGCTGGTGTTTAAAATGAAAAGCATTAAGAACAATATTGAAGTAGAGGGTATTCGTCGGGCTATGTTGAAAGATGGTGTGGCATTAACCCGCTTTTTTATGTGGCTCGAAAAAAATGTAACATCAGGTGAGTTAACCGAACTTTCAATTTCTGAAAAATTATATCAGTTCAGAGCAGGGCAGGAGGGTTTTGTAGGGGAGAGTTTTGGAACGATAGCCGGTTATAAAGCACACGGTGCTATTGTTCATTACAAAGCGAATGCAGAATCGGATGCTAAACTTCGCCCTGAGGGAATTCTGTTACTTGATTCGGGTGGTCAATATCTTGACGGTACGACAGATATTACACGTACTACAGCACTTGGCGAACCCACTAAAGAGCAGAAAAGTGATTTTACTTTGGTGTTAAAGGGTCATATTGCACTATCGAAAGCAATCTTCCCAAAAGGTACACGCGGCTCACAACTGGATGTTCTGGCGCGTAAAGCATTGTGGGATATGGGTTTAAATTACGGACATGGCACAGGGCACGGTGTGGGTCATTTTTTGAATGTTCACGAAGGGCCGCAAAGTATACGTATGGAAGAAAATCCTGCAGTTTTACAGCCAGGAATGATATTGTCAAACGAACCGGGGATGTATCGGACGGGTGAATATGGTATACGTACAGAAAACTTAGTTCATGTAGTGCCTGCTGTTAAAACAGAGTTTGGCGAGTTTTTTGAATTTGAAACACTTACCTTGTTTCCGATAGATAAAAAACTCATCGAAATTATGTTGCTGAATGATGAGGAAAGTGAGTGGATTGACGATTACCACCGGAAGGTCTTCGAATCCTTAGCACCACTGTTGTCAATTGAAGAACAGATCTGGTTAAAAGAGAAATGTTTACCAATTTACGGCCTGGTAGAATAAAATATTCGGAGCGCAAGCAATTATTCTTTTATTCTGAAACTCAAATAAAAGGTAATAACCGCATAAATTAGTGTCATAACTCCCCAGCTATTTGATTCCACAAAAAGAAAATAGCTGGCGAGTCCTAAAAATAATGAGGCGAAAAATCCAATGCGATATTGACGGGTGGTCAATGCCGAAACATTTACATTGTCAAAAGCCATAAAAGCGTGATAAAGGATTAAGACTATCGCTCCAATACTATATAAATATGCTATGAAGCCTAATTCTGTAAAAATCTGTAGCAGAGAGGCAATTGTAATAATAAAAGCTCCTGTGGGAAAAAGACTGCGAAGTATTTGTTTGTTCATGTGTTTTTTTTTGAAGTAAGTATACTATATAATATTGTATACAAATTGAAAAGTCGATATCTAGTCCTTAATAATAAAGATTTCCTCACCTTTATTTCGCATCAGATAATTCTCGCGTGCAAATTGCTCTAAAAACTGATTGTCGGTTTTTAATTTATGTAGCAATTGTTTGTTTTTGCTGATTTCGGATTGATAATACTGATATTCTATTTCCAGTTCTTTAATTTTTTGCTGCGATTGATAACGCGAGATTAAACTGTGCTGGTCGAAAAATGTGATGTATATACCAAACGTAACCAGTACAATTAAATATTTGTTCAATATTATCGCTTTGATATTGGCAAATAGTCTTTTGAAAAAAGTGACGAATGACATATTTGGTTGATATATAGATAATTGATTTTTATTTTATGTAAGTGTATTAAGTTTATTGCTACCTGCATTTACACAAAGCAAATGTACGAAAAAAATGAATAGATTTTGTTTTTGCCAGATTAAATGTGATTTAACTTCCTGAACTTTTAAGTATATTTGCAGTGCTTTGTAACAAACAAAAAGGAAATAATGGACAATTTTATAGTTTCGGCACGTAAATACAGACCTCAAACATTTAAGTCAGTTGTTGGACAGCAAGCACTTACAACTACTCTGAAAAATGCAATAAGTGGCGGGCATCTGGCTCATGCTTATTTATTTTGTGGCCCACGGGGAGTGGGAAAAACTACTTGTGCCCGAATTTTTGCGAAAACTATTAATTGTCTGCAACCAACATCCGAACATGAAGCGTGTAATGAATGTGAGTCATGTGTAGCGTTTAATGAGCAACGTTCTTTTAATATTCACGAACTGGATGCTGCATCTAATAACGGTACCGATGATATTAAACAGCTTATTGACCAGGTTCGTATTCCACCGCAAATTGGTAAATACAGTGTGTATATCGTGGATGAGGTTCATATGTTGTCGAATGCAGCATTCAATGCTTTTCTGAAAACACTTGAAGAGCCCCCGGCTCATGCTATGTTTATTTTAGCAACTACCGAGAAGCACAAAATAATACCTACTATATTATCACGTTGCCAGATATATGATTTCAATCGTATAACGGCAGCCGATACGGTTGCACACCTACAATATGTAGCAAAAAGCGAGGGTGTTACAGTTGATCTGAATGGTTTAAACGTCATTGCTCAAAAAAGCGATGGTGGAATGCGTGATGCTTTGTCAATATTTGATCAGTTAGTAAGTTTTTGTGGAAACAATATTACTTATCAGGGTGTAATTGATAATTTAAATGTGCTTGATTATGAATATTATTTCCGTATTGTAAATACCTTTCTTGATGGAAATGTACCTGAATCGTTACTGATTTTCAACGATGTCCTTAAAAAGGGATTCGATGCACACCATTTTATTACGGGTCTGGCTGCACATTTGCGCGATTTACTTGTAAGTAAAGATGCCAGCACTTTGCAACTGCTCGAAGTGGGCGATGATATCCGCAAACGTTACATGGAGCAAGCGCAGGTATGCAGCAATGAACTATTGTTTATGGCGCTGAAAATAACCAACGATTGTGATTTGGATTACAGAATCAGTAAAAATAAGCGTCTGCTTGTAGAACTTGCCCTTATTCGGTTGTGTCAACTGAATGATGAAAAAAAAAAAGTCTCTTAATTGATGACTTCCCAATTCCAATAAATAAGATTATACTATCCACAGATTTAAATCAGTCTACAGATAGCCGCGAAGAAACAGCTAAGCTGGCGGAAGTATCAGTTGAATCCAATGTTAAGCTACAACAAGCACCGGTTGTTAATAATGTAACACCCACAACAAATCCAAAGTCGGCCACAATTTCCGGATTCAGACCGCAGTCCATCTCCATTTCAAAAAATAAAGTTCCTGCCTACGAAAATGCACCGGACGAAAATGGTGTTGTGAAAATTGTGAGTGAACCTGAACCACAGATAAAAGTTTTTTCCGACGAAGAATTTCAAGTGGCGTGGTCGTCGTTTCAGAATACTCTGACTGATGAAGATAAAGTTGGATTTTTGAACCTTAGTGTTCCTGAACGTAAAACGGGTGTTGAATATGAATTGTTAGTGAATAATCCAATGCAGGAAAATGAAGCTAAACGGTTTCTTACAAATGCACTCCAATACATACGTATTCGTTTATCGAACTCAATGATTCAGATTAAAACGCGTATATCAGAAGAAACTGAGGTGCAACGGAGTAAATCTCCTGAGCAGGTGTATGCCGATATGGTGGCAAAGAATCCACAGTTAGAGCAATTCCGTAAATTATTAAGTCTTGAAATAGATTAATTAGTATCAGCAATAAGTTTGTTGTATAGTTCCCAATCAAAATTCCAGGGATCTGTTTTACGCCCGGGGGCAATGTCGGAATGGCGCAAAACATATTTAATTTTATGTCTGCTCCTGATATCTTTTGTAAGCCAAACCACTGATTGCATTTGAGCTTCTGTAACTGGTTCGGTGAATGTACACATAAGTTCTATACCAATAGAGCAGGAATTTGTGCCTGTTCGCCCGTCAGGCAACAGACTTTTACCTGCATGATAGGCCACGTTTTTTTCGTCCACCAAACAATAAATATCTCCTTGTCTGCCTATCAGATAATGGGCACTTACACCATAATGAGCAAATTGCTTTATAATTAGCTCTTTATCATATTTCTCGCCGCCGGAGTTATTGAAAACTGAATGAATTATTATAACATCAATTTTTCTGTTTTGCGCCGGTTTATAACCGAACGTTACGTTGTTATCAATAATCTGCGAAAAAGAAAGTTGTAAAAATACTCCAAGAGCAACTATAGTCAAAAATGTTTTATACATATATATAATGATATGTAGTGATGATAGTTTAATTAGAAATACAAAACTACAAAAATATCCGTATTGCGAAGTAAGTCAACATAAACTTAATAAATTATAGAGCATTGCATTTTTATCAGAGTATGTGAAATTCAGAATTTTTAAACATGTAATGTTAAAAATAAGAATTTCAATGATTTATTAGTCGATGTATATAGTTAATTTATGTGTTTCATGGATTTAAATCAACTACTTTCACTTTAAAATGCTTGAAATTATCAACGGACCTGTTTACTGGTTTGATAGGTATTGTAATAAATGGTTTGAAAATATCGCCAATTTGAGGTTTGAGAGATGAAATGAGCGACAAAAAGATTATTTGTATGAAAAAAATGTGTTAAAATGATTATGGGTTGAATCGTCTAAAAACAACTGAATTCATTGAATTGTACTCATTGTGTAAGTAAAAGCAATGAAAATTCACGTTTATATACTCTTTGAACTACTAAAATGACATCACTAAATTGCATAAAATTACTGTTTGTAATCAGAACTATTGTTTTTTCAAAACTTATCCTATATATTTGCACTCGTGTTTTAAAAAAATTCAGCAAAAAAGCGCAATTAAATGATTTATAAACAAAAATGTTAAATTTATGAGAAAACTAACGTTCTTATGGGCCTGTCTATTTCTGATAGGTGTGGGTTTGGCAAATGCTCAATCAAAATCCGTTAGCGGTAAAGTGCTATCGGCCGAGGATGGAGAGCCAATTATTGGGGCATCAGTTATAGTAAAGGGTAATACATCTACCGGTACTATAACAGGCGTTGATGGTGGATTTACGCTATCAATACCGGGGAGTGCAAAAACTTTGGTTATTTCGTACGTGGGTATGAAAAATATTGAAGTGGAAGCAAAAAGTGGTTTAATTGTAAAAATGGAGTCAGATGCTTTGGCAATTGACGAAGTAGTTGTCGTAGGTTATGGTACTCAAAGGAAAAAAGATCTTACAAGTTCTATTGCTAGAGTAGGAGGAACTGAAATTAGTAATCTTGCAACAGCATCATTTGATACTCAATTAGCTGGACGTGCGGCGGGAGTA
>JBLIZK010000145.1:0-5406 GCA_048859825.1 Paludibacter sp. | reverse complement strand
ATCGCCAATAACTTTAATTGCATTGCTTACCTGTATGGTGCCGTGGTCTGTAGTAAAAATTACTTTGTGCCCCATTTTGGCAATGGCTTTCAGTAAATCGTATGTAGCCGAGTGCCGAAACCACGAGAGAGTGAGTGAGCGGTATGCCTGTTCGTCGTTGGCAAGTTCACGCATCATTTTTGATTCGGTGCGGGCATGCGAAAGCATATCGATGAAATTCAACACAATTACATTGAGTTGTGTGTTTTCAAAACGGGGCAATTGCTCAATCAGTTTTTCACAAAAAGGCGACTCGTTCACTTTATGATACGAGAAACTGTAGTTTTTTCTGAAACGGTTCAGTTGTGTTTCTATCAGATCCTTTTCATTCAGATTTTTACCTTCCTCTTCATCCTCATCGACCCAAAGGTTTGGGAACATTTGTTGAATTTGTAGTGGCATTAGCCCTGAAAAAATGGCGTTTCTGGCATATTGTGTTGCAGTTGGCAATATGCTGAAATACATATCCTCTTCGGTAAACGTGTAAAACTCACTCATTAATTCACGAATGATTTTCCATTGGTCGTACCGGAAATTATCGACCAAAATAAAAAATACTTTCTCGCCTTTATCAATCAAAGGAAAGACTTTGGTTTTGAATATATCGGGGCTTAACAACGGACGGTTATCCGGTTTATCGAACCACGACTGATAATTTCGTTTTATGTATTTATTGAAAGTGTTGTTGGCGTCCGATTTTTGCATTTGAAGCATTTCTTCCATTCCGTTTTCGGCTTCAGAAAGTTCCAGTTCCCAATATACCAGTTTTTTGTAGACTTCTTTCCAGTCGTCGACTGATAGGGAGTCGTTTATTTGCATACCTATTCGGCCAAATTCGGAACGGTACGTACTTGTAGCATGCTCGGCTACAATTTCTTTTTTGTGAATATTCTTTTTTAATGTTAGTAAAATCTGACTCGGATTAACGGGCTTGGTAAGGTAATCGGCTATTTTATTGCCAATAGCCATATTCATAATATTTTCTTCTTCGCTTTTAGTTATCATCACCATAGGTACATCTGCATCAATGTCTTTTATAAGCGCAAGAGTTTCAAGCCCGCTTAATCCCGGCATGTTTTCGTCCAGAAAAATAATGTCGAAGCTTTCTTTCTGACATAATTCAACGGCATCTTTCCCGTTCGTAGCAGTTACTACTTCGTATCCTTTTTCTTCCAGAAAAATCACATACGGACGCAAAAGGTCAATTTCATCATCTGCCCAAAGTATTCGGTCTTTTCTCATTTTAAATAATATTGTTGCATAAATTCAAAATAGATATCCATTGCGTTTTTCTGCATCATTACATTCAGATTTCGTTGGGTACCCATAAGGTTGCGATAGTTGGTCTTTTTAATTGGTTCATATACTGCATCTGACTCCACTATCCGGTACAAGAAGGATTTAGCGCTACCGGCATCGGGGAACGCACCAATTATGATAATTTGCTGATTACCATATTTTTCATTCATTATTTTCAGATTTAGTGTGCTGTAATTCTGCTTGTTGAATTGTTCTAAACCTGTTCGGAATTTTTCATAATCAAAACTACCACTCAAAATGTTGATTGCTACATAATGAGGTTCGGCAGGCGTGTAGGCATAAAGATTTTTAAACAGCGGTACACTTACCGGGGCTGGTTCGTTTAACTTTATTGCCGGCTGCTGGGTAGCTGGTTGAGCCGATACAACAGCCGGGGCGCTATTGGTTGTTGCCAATGGAGTTGTATTCTTTTTCTCTTCAGTTTTAATGGTTGTAGCTGCTACAGGGGCAGTATATTCAATTGTTTCTGTTGGTTTTGTGGTTTTTTGTGCTACTGCTATTTGTTGGGTTATATTGGTAGCACCCAAATTTTTCCGTGCAAAATCAATATACGCATCTAAACCTGAATAGGAAAACATGGTATTGTAGTTAATGTCCGAAATAATGTATCTGCCCATATCAGAAGCCATAATTTGACTGCTTAAATCGGGCGAGTTTTGTATGGAGCCCAGGTACCAGAGCACTTCATCGTACGATTCAAAGTTGGTGATGGACAATGCCGTGCGTGTACTGTCGAGTCGGGTACTTACAAGGTCGAAATCTTTCACCATGAATCGGGTGAAATTGAAACTGGCAATATCGTATAACAGCTTATTCAACCGGTTTGGAGTATTCATAAAAACAAGCATTAACCGGTGTTTTCCACTTTTATCGGCAGTGAACTTATGTTCTTCGATTGTTTCGGCAAGCTCGGTTTGCATTTGTTCGTTTCGTTTGTTGAGTAATGAATTGTGCGAGCCACCACTTTTTGTTTTGTTGCCCTGCTTAAGTAATGCAAGCATATCTTTCGACATGCTACTTACATCGCTCGTTGGATATTTCTCAATAATATCGTTCAACAGCTTTTCAAATTCGTCTGTTTTTTCGGATTTACCAACACTGAGGGCATTTAAAAACTCAAATTTTGGCAACAGTGTGGATAAAGGAAAATTCTTTTGCATCAAAGATGTGTTTTCCTTCACTTTTTCATATTTGTTGTTGTTAAATGCTTCGTAAGTATCAGCATACAGTTGTTCCTGTTCGCTGTACATGCGTTTTAGTTTATCCAGATAATCGGGTTGAGTGATTACCTGAGTATATTTTGAATTTGGATACTGCGTTGCCAGTTGATTTTTAAATGTTTCGCCGGCAGCTGAATTGCCCGATTTAGTTACAATTAAATACGATTGATAAAGAGTTTCTTCGGTACGTGTATCTTTCGGAAAACGACGTTCAAATTCATCAAAGGATTTAAGAGCCATCGGATAGTCTTCTAAACCATCTTTATAAATCATTCCCATGTTAAAGAGTGATGTTGCAATTTCGTCGTTCGATTTCTGAATCTGCTCTGGTGTTTTAGGTATTTGTTGCAAATAAAAATCGGGCGATTTATCATCGCTCACTTTTTCGGCTAAAGTTTGAGAACTGTCGTTTGAGTTGGTTTGGGCTGTTTGTGTTTGGTTATCAGCAAATAGTGCAACAGCTTTGGTGCTGCGTCGCCAGTTGTCTTCAAGTTTACGTGTTCCCCATTTTTTGCGGAATTCAGTTGAGCCACTTTTTATAATGGATGCATTGTAAAAATACCAATCGCCGGTTGTTGGTGCCATACCAATTGGTGGCGACATGTCAAAACTTTCGTCAAAATTTGAAGGTTTGTTTGCCAGTTGTTTTCGTTTTTCTGCTTCCAGAGCTGCTTTCTCGTCCGAGATGCGTTTCTCAATTAAAGCCGCTACAATTTCCTTTTGTTTATCCAGTGGCAATTTTGATAATTTCTGCAAACTGTCCTGCAGTTGTACTACTTCAAAATGTTTTGCTAATTCACTAAGGGTTTCCGCTCTTCGGCTAATTGTTTCGTAATTTTCATAATCCATTGTGAAAATTTTAGCAGCTTCGTCGTAGCAGGGTTGTGCTTTCAGGTAGTTTTTGCGTTCGTAATACAGATTGCCGAGTGTAGCCAGCGTTATTGCCTTGTCGAAACCATTTCTGGAGCTTGTGTCGGCTGAGATTTTGTAATTCTCAATGGCTTTTAATGTGTCGCCGGCATTTAAATATGTATTTCCAAACACGTAAAATAACTGGTCACAATAATCTTTATTGTTCGGATTCTTAATCATTTTACGCAGTTCTTTGCGTACTGAATTTACATCTTTACTTAGTCCGGCCCGGTTAATCCGAGCATTAAAGTCCATTTCGTAAGTTGGATTTTGCTTAATTACGTTGCTAAAAGCCTTGTACGCTTCGGAGGTATTGGCTGTTTTTTGATAGAGCTGCCCTAAAAGGTACTGAAAACGCACTTTATTCGCTTTTAGTTTTTCGCCTTTTATAGCCAATTCCAGGTAAGGTATAGCCTCTTTATACTGATTCTTTTTTAGTAAGATGTCGGCGTTTGTCGATGCATAAAGTGTTGTGTTGTCACCTTTTAATTTGTCCTGTTTGAGCTTGCTAAGTACTTGCTCTGCTTCGTATAACCAGTCCATTTCGCCATATGCACGAGCTATCCACAACTGACATTGGTCAACTACTTCATTATCGGTTGAGTAATACCGGGCTATGTAGCTGAAGGTCCCAACAGCTCCCAAAAAATCAGCTTTGTGAAATTCTGCTTTTGCCAACAATAGCCAGGCATCTTTCAGTGCCGGATTAAATTCGTTTTGATTGTACCAGGTACGGTAATCGGGGTCGTTCCATTTCGATGCTTTCCGCTCCGGTTTTTTCTTTATAGAGTGAAGTTTAATGGCTTTCCGGCATTTCTCAATGGTACGATCCATGTTCGATTTTGCCGCATTTGCACTCTCGTGTTTGCTAATGGCATACATGTTAATGATGCCTGAATAATCATCAGTGTTCGCCTGATTAATATTGCGTAACCCTTCATCGTAACTTAATTGTCCGTTGTAAAGAACATTAAAACGGGTGTTCAGTGCCTGCATGGCACGTGTTTTTGCTGTGTTACGCTTGGTAGAACAAGCAGATAATACAGTTAATACGAGTATGGTTGTTATTAATAATTTTAGTTTCAAGTAGTTGATTTTAAAATTTTATACCACATGGTTGCCCGAAGTGCAATTTGATAACGGTAAATAAACACTTACTTATTAACTCAAAAATTGATATTCTATTGTGCTTTTAACTCACAAATATATGAAATTTTGAGGACAAAATAGTAACTTTGCAGCGTTTTTTAAATAGATGTCTGAAACAATAAATTGAAATAAATGCTTATATTAATTATACTTCTCGTAGTTGCCGCAGTATTGTTGTATTTTTTTACCTGGTTGAGTCGGCGAAATAAAAATGAAGAACCTGAAATTGTTGTTAATGAGGATGGAGAGTGTTGTGGAGCGCATGCCGTTTGCGAAAAAGATTCATTACTCCTTTCGGATGATAAGATAGAATACTTCGAGGATGAAGAACTCGATAAGCTGGCATGTAAACCGGCCGAAACTTATACTGCTACTGAGATAGCTCAATTGTCCGATGTGTTCTACACACTTAAGGAGCACGAAGTAGCTGCCTGGCTACGCAGTTTACAACTTCGCAGAATAGAGTTGCCACAGGTATTGCGTGAAGAAGCTTTACTGGTAGTTGGCGAACGACGGTTTGGAAACTAAGCGGTTAAACTGGTAGTTGTAAACCTGTTATTTATTTTATAATTCTCTTCAGAACAGGTATTCCGGATACTGGAAAATCTCTCTTTACAATTAACAATACAAACAATAGCAATAAAACTGTTTTAATTGCGTAATTAACAATAGGGTAGGGTGTTACTATCACATAATTTAATGCGAAAAGTACCACTGTAATAAGTGAATATAGCCCGATTGTTTTAAGATCGTATTGAATTGGCAT
>JBLIZK010000144.1:0-7846 GCA_048859825.1 Paludibacter sp. | reverse complement strand
AATTCCGTCTACTACCTGACCATTGTCTTCAATGTATTTAACAAAATCAACCAATGCTGCCAGTTTATTAGCATTGCTTTCGAGATTATAATCGTTTACAAAAAGTTTTGTCCCTGCAGGAGCATATTTACGTGCATATTCAAAAGCTCTGTATGCGTATTCCTTACCGATATAATAGCCCCAATAGAAATGATCGGCTGCCCAGTTTAGTGTCAAACCATCCTGTTCAACAGGTGCGCTATCATCGGTCATAAAATTACCATCAATACCACGCCACTTGCTGTTATCAGTAATAGGTTCGTTAATTACGTCCCATGCCGAAACCCTGCTTCCACAATGTTCCATCATACCTTTAATCCAGGTTTCCATAGCAGTAAGCAGTGCAGCTTTCTTTTCGGCAGCTGTTTTATAAGTATAGATAATTCCGGTGGAGGATGATTTTATTTTCTTGCGAACTGAAGCTGCAGTAGCTTTCTTTTCGCCAAATTTTATATTATCCACATAATATGTACCGGCTGTTTTACCGAAATTTATGCACAAACGATTTAATCCATCTTTGGTACAGGTAAATTCACCTTCAACAGGTACCCAGGTATTGGCTACTGTTGCTTTACTTACATAACCTTCGCCGGCATAGGTAGATGAATTTTGAACCTGAAATGTAAAGTCAGGATTGGCAACTGTAGCTTTAACCATAGCCGAATACATATAGGTTTTACCTACAGTAAGTGCTGCCGGTAATGAAATGGCTGTTTGAGCACTCCATGAGTTGGCATCGGTAGGGTTAACCATTTTCATACTATAACTACTATTGTAACCTTCGCCTGAAGCTGAAATGGCACGTGTAGAACTATTACCCCAACCTCCCCACGAGCCTAAAGTAGCTCCTTCGAAGTTGATATTATCGCCAGTCAACACATTGATCATTTTATCTTCAATTTTTTTACCAAATTTGAAATTGTCTATTTGATAGGTTCCGGCAATTTTACCAAAATTGATAAGCAAGCGATTAACATCGCTGTACGAACAGGTAAACTCACTCTGACAAAGCACCCACGAAGTTCCCACATTAAAAGAGGCATAACCTTGCTGACTTCCGTAAGTAGAACTGTTTTGCACCTGTACCTGAAGTTGACCGGCAGCCGAAGTGGATTTAGCATAAAACTGAAATACGTAGGTTACCCCACTTTGTAATGTCGACGACATATCGTAAGCAGCCTGCGCACTCCAAAAGTTTGCGTCAGTAGGGTTAGTCAGCAACATAGAGTAATTACTACTGTATCCCTGACCCTGAGCGGAGATAGCACTGGTTGAACTATTACCCCATGAACCCCATGGAGCTTTTGTTCCGGTTTCAAAATCCCAGTTTTGAATAATATTCTCCAACACATCGCCCGGGTCGGTAACAACAGTTACTACTGGGTCGATAAGAGATTTTAAATAAATCTGTTTTTGCTGTGTATGCCACAACAAAGTATGACCATACACTTTCATATCAGCCGGAAGTGCATTGAAAAAATTATCGATCGTGGTAAAATTCAGTGTACCATCGCTTTTCACAACCGAAGCATGTTTCATAGCATTACCGGTGGTCATCATCTGGAAATTATCATCAATTACCTTTTTAAAAGCCGGATCCGAAATATACAAATCAGCGTCAGCACCAATTCCCAGAGTCATTTCCTGAGGAACATATTTCTTAATATAGTCATAATTGGCTATTTTTTCGGCTAATGCCAACGGGATATCAGCCGACACAACAGGGTTATGCCCGTCAGGGGTGCCCCACACCATTTTATCGTCATAGCAACTGTTTAGCATAAGAGCTAAACCGACTATCGGAAGTATATATTTATTTCGTTTCATACATTTTTTTTATTCGGGACTGCCAACCAATAGCAGTCATTGTTAGTATTAGTTATTGCTTACAACTCAGTAATTATTCTTCGTCATTAAAATCAGAAACGACTATTTTTTTACAAGGTACCACACGCCAGTTATCAGCATAAATTTTCTGATTGAAAAGGGATGATGTAATGGTAACACCGTTGTATTTAAAATCAGTATTTACGATACCCATACCAAAATTACGGTAGGTAGCAGCTAATCGGTCATTAACCACGTTTTCGAATGTTGGCATTTTATCATCGGCAATTTGTTTAGCATAATATCCAAAATTGCTGAAAGGAATGGTAACTGTTACCCAACCCGAAGTTTTAAACGGCACAACTGTTCCATCCTGAATATAGGGTACATAATAAGCAGTGCGGCCATTATCGTCGTCGGAACCAATACCTGCAAAATTAAAATTGTTATACAGTGCAATTTCAATATGTCCGGTGGTACTCCAGAATTCAGGCACATAAATATCAAACTGAAAAGCCACTTCGGTTACAGGAGTAGTAGATGGTATCAGGTTATACATGCGGGTCCAATCGTCTGATGCATTACCATTACCTGCCGTCCAACACTCAGTAGCACGCGATTTTCCGGCAATAACACCACCATTTGCCCCGGTTAATATACGCTCAGGTATTAACTGCACACATTTACCACGACCGGTTGACAGTGGATCGTTTACCAAATCATCTGCATTGATCATAGAACCGGTTGCACTCCAACTCCAAAATCCCTGGGTACCATTTCCATCAAAGTCGAGTACCAAACAAGAAGATACGTTAAAGTAAGCCGGTGAAGCCGCAATACCGTTTGCTCCTTCAGAATATACTGAACCACTTTCGGTTACGCCATCGGGCATTACAAAAGTAAACCACTCGCCATCAATATCGCTAACAATACCTGTTGTAAGTTCTATAGCTCCGGGCAGGGTCACTTTAGTAATTTCCTGTAAATTAACCCCGTACACTATTACAGTTTCACCTGCTTTAGGAAGTGTATTGCTTATATTGGTTATAGAAGGTGCAGCAGCGCGAATTACAAAATCGTAGGTAAATTCCACGTCATCTTTAATAAACGTAATTTTGTTACGTAAATCAGCCTCGGCATCCACAATAGGTGTTTTTGCACTGATATTAATTAACATAGAATTATCAGTTATATAAGTGGTATTAAAGTAGGTTTCGTAACCATTAATTATCACTTTCTTCATTCCTAGAAAGCCACTACCTTCAATTCGGATAAGCTGACCCAAACGGGCAAAGGTTACAGGGCGGTCAGGAACAGTTGATTTATAATCCTCAAGATATATCTGCGTTACTGAAATTGGCGTACTGCCAGGGTCTTTTTCATCCTTACATGAAGTTAAGCCAACTGAAATCAGCAAAACAAAACTCATTAAGAATATATATTTAAATTTTTTCATACTGAATTTGCTTTTAAATATTAATACAAGTCGGTTATTTTTTCTTCGGTAAAGGTGAACGATACCGGTTCTTCGTTTAAATACTTATTTTTCCCTTTATCCACATCCGAAATAGGAAGTAGTAAGTGTTTGAGTTCAGCTGTAGCAACACCTGTACCCTCACTTGCTTTGGCATACTGACAATCCTCGGTTTCGTCCCACTCGTAACCAGCATTACGTTCCTGATTGTTCATATAGTTTATTACCTCCTGTTGTTGATAATATGAACGGCGAAGTAAATCGTACCAATACTGTCCTTCCATGGCCAGCTCAATACGACGTTCGTATTTTAAATCGGCATAGCTGATACTACTTTTGGTAGCAACCCCTGCACGTAAGCGCACCTTATTGAAATACATTAAGGCTGTAGCATCCGTTGTTGAAGCATCGTTGCCTAATACTGCTTCGGCAAGGTTCAGGTATACTTCGGCAAGTCGGAGCATTTGGGTGTTTTGTCCACTGCTTTGTTTATAACTAACACCATTATCGTCATTGGTACCGATTACGTATTTTTTAACGTTACATTTATTCAGATATCCGGTTTCGGTAACACCATAAGTATATCCTCCTCCTTTCTTGTACAATTCGGGATAGAACTCACCATAAGTAGCTATTGTTGCATGACGACGGATACGGTCGGTTTTATCATATGTACGCACTAAATCCCACGATGCATAGGTAGCATTACCCCAGTTAGTACCGTCAGCAACCATCGACGACCAGCCAAAGAAGGCCTGCATGGGTTGGTTGCATCCCCAGCCAATAGCATCTGTTGAGCCACTTAGCCATTGTAACTGAAACATTGCTTCCTGACAGTTATTGTTTGCATAAGTAAATAAATCGCCATAGTTATCCATTAGCTTGTACGACGATTCGTTGATTACCTTTAATGCAGCTTTTTTAGCCAAATCCAGATAATACGGATTACGATAGCCTCTGTTCGGGTCTGTTGCAATGTTTTGTCCGTTGTATTCACCACTTTCAGTGATACCTGCCATCGATAAATAAAAGCGCGACAACATACCATAAGCACTATAACAGGTTACGCGACCTTTATCCGACTGTGTTGTAGGTAAGTATTTAGCGGCATACTCCAAGTCGCGAATAGCAAATTCGAATACATCGGCAGCACGGTGAGGCGGTACAGCCGAGTTATTAATTAAGTCAGATGTACGCTCATAAATAATGGCTTTCCCCCAAAGTGAGGCTATATACCAATACGCTGTACCACGCATAAAACGGGCTTCAGCAATTGATTGCTGTTTCGCTGTTTCGCTTACTGCCGACGACGTATAATTTTTAATATTATTAATCGTATTGTTTGACTGAGCCACAACTGAGTACAAAGAACCCCACGCATCTTCCAAACCAATACTTAGTGAAGTTTCGGTGAGGTTTGTATATGGATAAATATAGTCGGACCAGCGGGCAGTAATATTGTTTGCTCTACCATCGCCCATACCGTAATAAAATTTTTCGTTAAACGAATACCATACATAGTTGTAAAGCGGAGCTGTAGCTGCGGCTAAAGCTTCTTCACTATCGAAAAATGTTTCCTGGTTCGGATTTGTGCTATTGCTTTGCGTCAGAAAATCTTCGCATCCGCTTAGTACAAATGTGGTAACCAGTGCTGCTAATATAAATATTTTGTTTTTCATTGTAGATTATATTTTAGAATGAAACATTTAAACCGAAGGTATAGATACGCGGAGTTGGATAACGTCCGTAATCGAGACCACTCATCAATGCATCGCCATACATGTACCCGATTTCAGGATCATACCCTGAGTATTTTGTAAATGTGTATACATTCTGTAGGTTGGCATAAATTTTCAATCCGGTTATTGGTGATTTTTTTAACCATTTTGTAGGGAAAGTATAGCCCAGCGATATATTTTGAATACGAAGATACGAACCGTCCTCAATATACAAATCGCTTACGCGGGTATTTCCATTGGCCGACGATGCCGATAAGCGTGGCATGGTTTTACTTCCACCCGACACATACAGATTTCGATAATCATCGGGTCCGTTTGGATCAATTTTGCTGATACGGGCATAATCAAGCACCGAGGTAAGCAGGTTGGTATTCGAACGTACATCTTCAATGTAACGGCGGTTGTAATTCATTACATCGTTGCCGTACGAACCTGAAAGGAAAATAGTTAAATCAAATCCTTTCCACGAAAATGTATTTCCAACACCGTAAGTGAATTTTGGTTCAGGATTTCCAATAAACGTACAGTCATTGTTATCAATCACACCATCGTTGTTTAGGTCGGCAAAGATATAGTCGCCAATATAAGCACCACTTTCGCCAATTGATACACCTTTGGGTAAGGCAACTGGTTTAACGGTACCAGTGTTGTCTTTGTAGTAAAAATCGGTAGCTGTGTTAAAACGTCCAATTACCTGATATCCCCAATACTGTCCAATGGCTTCGCCTGGAATTGTTTTGGTGACGATATTTGTTTCAGAACCTACGCGGAATGTTTTTTCGACCGATGAATTATCGGTATCCAGACTTACAACTTTATTACGGTTAAGTGAAAATACAAAGTTGGAACGCCATTGGAAACCGCCTTTATCGATATTTACGGTATTCAAGGTTAATTCAACCCCCTTGTTCTCAAGTACACCAATGTTTGCCCAGGGATTCGATGCGGCTCCATAGCCCGACGAGCCCAGGTAAGATGGCAATGAAATACGGTACAACAAATCAACTGTTTTTTTGTAGTACACATCAGCTATAAACTCAATCCTGTTGTGAAACATATTAATATCGAGACCTAGGTTCGACGAATAAGTTGTTTCCCACTTCAAATCAGGATTTGCATTATTTGCATTTAACACACCTGTTCCCCATGGAGTACTTTTGGCTGATAAAAGCGCCATGTATGCCCAGTTTTCCACATTTTGGTTACCGGTAGCACCCCAACCTAAACGTAACTTCAGATTATTCAGCACATCATTGTCCTTCAGGAAACTTTCGTTCGATACTTTCCATGCAAGAGCTGCCGACGGAAACCAACCCCAGCGGTTAGCCGAAGTAAATTTCGATGAACCGTCGCGGCGGATAGTACCTGTAAGTAAGTACTTGTCGTCGTAAGAATAAAATGCACGGCCGAAGAATGATAAAATAGAGCTTTTTGTAGATACACCCGTTGCGCTTGATGCAGTTACATCCCCCGCACTTAAATCGTGAGTTGTATTTGATAAAAAGCCGGTTGCTGCACCCGATAGGTTTTCCCAGGCCGACTCAGTCATTTCCTGGCCTATCATTACGTTTACATTGTGTTTGCGGGCAAATGTATTGTTGTAACTCAGGATGTTTCTCCACGACCAATACTTCGAGTCCGTTTTTGTACGTCTGGAAGTACGTGTTTTATTTACTAAAACTCCAAACTGATACGATGGTTCAAAATAATATGTATTCGCCCAACTATAATCTGTAGAGTATTCTGTTTTAAACGATAACTGTTTGGTTATGTTGGCATCCAGATAAGTATTTAGTCTGAAATTGTATTTTTTGTTATAATTTTCAAGTATTGAAGCCATACCAATCGGGTTAATAGGCATCCAAACATCATCCGGACCATCAAAGCTGCCATCGGCACTGGTTACTGCTACCATTGGCTGCTGGCGCAAAGCATTCATAATAATACCATTATCAGCTCCAACTTCTTGTTTCGAGTCAGAAACCGAGAAATTCATACCAGCCTTCAACCACTTTTTAACTTGTGAGTCAATATTGCTACGTATTGAAGTACGTGTAAATCCTGAACCAACTGCAATACCTTCCTGGTTTAAATAACCACCACTCAAAGAGTATGTCGTTTTTTCGTTACCACCGGTTATTGATATATTATGGTTGGTCATTAACGCATTTTGATACAACTCTTTTTGCCAATCGGTGCCTTCACCCAATAAATCGGGGCGCACAAATGCACTTGTTTGCTCTACTATACCCAAAGCAGCTCTATCGTTGTGATGTTGGGCATATTGTTGCAGATTCATCATATCCAAATGGTTGGGCATACTTTGCCAACCCACATAACCATCATAGGTTACTATGGCATCGCCCGACTTACCACGTTTGGTAGTAATCATAATAACCCCATTGGATGCACGTGCACCATAAATGGCTGTCGCCGAGGCATCTTTCAAAATATCCATCGAAAGAATGTCGGAAGGGTTAATGCTTGATAGCGGGTTATTGCTTTCGCTGCTTGTGGAGGCATCAATAATTACACCGTCGATAACAAATATAGGCTGTGTACTCAGGTTTATCGAGTTTATACCACGAATACGAATAGCCGAACTGGCACCGGGAGTACCTGAGTTTGCCTGAATCTGAACACCGGCTGCACGCCCCTGTAAAACCTGATCGATAGATGTGCTTACCGATTTTTTGATGGCTGCATCGCTTACCGAGACAACCGAACCGGTTAGGTCAGAGCGTTTCATCTGCCCATATCCAACCAC
>JBLIZK010000143.1:0-4982 GCA_048859825.1 Paludibacter sp. | reverse complement strand
CGTGTGCTCTTCCGATCTGATTAAAGGTTTCTACCTGTGCTGTTCCACTTTGATTCAACATTCGTTTCACTGAAACAACATGTGCCTTGGCTAAGTCAACCACATTTATATAATCGCGTATACACGAACCATCAGGTGTATTATAATCATCGCCAAATACCTGCAATTGCTTTCTTAAGCCAATAGCCGTTTGAGTTACGAAAGGTAATAAATTATTTGGAACACCATTTGGTAGTTCACCTATTTCAGCCGAAGGATGAGCCCCGATTGGGTTAAAGTAACGCAGAATAATACTGTGCAGATCAGGATTTGCTTTCAGAGTATCATGAATTATTTCTTCACTGATTTGTTTTGTATTACCATAAGGTGATTGGGCTGGCTTTATAGGAGCCTGCTCAGTTACCGGAAGCACATCGGGTTGACCGTAAACTGTACAAGACGACGAAAAAACCAAACTTTTAATTTTATGTACCGGCATCAATTGTAAAATATTGATCAACGAAACAAGATTGTTACGGTAATACATCAATGGTTTTTCAACCGATTCGCCCACAGCTTTATTGGCCGCAAAATGAATGATAGCATCAATATTCTGATATTTTTCGAACATGCGATCCATGCTCACATAATCGATACAATCAATATTTTCAAAGGCAGGACGCTTTCCTGTAATTTTTTCGATTCCGTTTAATACATCGATATTTGAATTCGAAAGATTATCCACAATTACCACTTCATAACCTTCGTTTTGAAGTTCAACAACTGTATGTGAACCAATGTAACCGGTTCCGCCCGTTACTAAAATTTTAGCCATAATTGTTTGTTATTTAAATAATTGATTTGGATATACACCTTTACGGATAAGTTCATTAATTTTAAGCACAACCTGTGGACGATCTTCGGCATAGGTTACACCAAACCATTTCGATGTAGTATCGAGCACTTTGCATGATGCTTTTCCGTCAACAATTAAATTATTAACTGCCAATGGTATATAAAATTCCGATTTAAGTTTTTGACCATTTTCAACTAAAAATTCTTTGAAGAATTCCATAGAATAATCAAAATAATCGGGTGTAAAGCCCCACATATTCATGGAAACAGGAGTATTTGCCGGAATAGACACTTCTTCTCCTTTTTCGTCGAGATATATAATTGCTCCGCTTTTTTCTTCAATGTGTGTACGTTCAACCACATTCAACAAATTACCATTTTCATCCACTACACATACACCACGACTAACAGAACCACTTTCGGAAAGTGTATTGCCTACATGGTAACCAACCATACAATATTCATTGGATTTTCCGGTAACCGATGTTAAGAAATCAGCAAGAACCTGAAACGATTCTTTACCATAAAAATCATCCGCATTAATAACTGCAAAAGGTTCTTTTATAACATCTTTTCCCATCAACACTGCGTGATTAGTGCCCCAAGGCTTTTCACGTTCAGGATTGTAAGTAAATCCTTCAGGTACACTGGTAATATCCTGAAAAACCACATCTACATCAATCAGGTTCTTGAATTTGTTTACCACTACTTCTCTGAAGTCGGCCTCAAAACTCTTACGGATAACAAAAACTACTTTTCCAAATCCGGCTCTTATAGCATCGTAAATGGAATAATCCATAATTGTTTCTCCATTGGGGCCAAGCCCATCTAACTGCTTCAATCCACCGTAACGGCTTCCCATGCCGGCAGCAAGCACAAATAATGTTGGTTTCATATTTTAATATTTGATTTTAAGCTGAATGAAAACACAATAACGTACTATTCAAACAATCGCTCAATCGGGTTTTTGAATTAAGAATATTTAATTATAGTTTTCAGCGCAAAAATACTCAAATGTTTCGGTTTATGAAATACCAATATCAATAACTAATCAGTTATTTATGAACACATATATAAAGTTGCTTACTGGCAATGGCTTACATGTTTTGTTGATAAAAATAATTCAGATACTGTTTGAAATCATACCAAAAAGTAATACTTTTGTTGAAAACCATTTAAAATAATTATCAAAAAGGTGACACAATTATCAAAAAAGCAACTCTACATTTATTCATTTATTGGAATTCTGTTAATAGCAATTTTAATTACAATATATTTTTACAATCAACCGAAAAAAATAAAACTTCCCGAACGTGAAAATAAATATATTTCGTGTAATCAGCGTCAAAATGCCTCTGCACCCATTGAACCTGCAGATGTAATAGCTGATAAAAATGAAATTCACCTACTACATGCACAAGTCAATGGATTAAAAAAACCATTTGAAACTAATCTGGAATTCGACACAACGTACAAAAAAATGGTTGAAAAATTTGAATTAGTTGAATTAAAAGATAATCCACTTTACAGATTAAAATCACTAAAACATTCACATCCGTATTTAATACCTGAAGCAGTAAGTATGCTCGATGAAATTGCCGTACGCTTTAAGGAGCGATTAAAATCGGAAAAAATCGGCAATTACTGTTTTTTTCTTACATCAGTTCTTCGCACCGTTGAAACACAGGAAAAACTGAGTCGGCGTAACGGAAATGCTTCCGACCATACTGCTCATTATTATGGCACTACAGTGGATATTTCGTACAAACACTTTTACAATAACGACAACGATTCTATTGAACCAAAATGGGAGGTGATTCAGGCTTTAATGAAAACTTTGCTCGAAATGCGGAAAGAATGCAAATTGCTGGCTGTAAAAGAACGAAAACAATCGTGCTTTCACATTACAGTAGTTTGTTGTAAACCTACCGCTACCCGAAAAGAGGATTAAACAACTAAACCGAATAATTAGAAAACTTCTCCATTACACGCTGATAAAAAGTTTTGGAAACCGGAATATCAGGCGTATTTAAGGCATCCATTTCCAGGAATATACCATCCTTGGTTTTGCGCATTACCTTTACCTTATCCAAATTAACAATAAACGAACGATGGCAGCGAACAAGTGAAGTATCTTTTGTAAGGTTTTCATCCATCCACTTCAACGAATTACGTAGTAAAAACTGTGAGTGTTTGGCCTTATTGAGGTAATGTATTGTAGCATAATTGTCGGCAGACTCCACAAACAACAAATGTTCCATGTCAATGGAAATTTTCAACTCTCCTTTTTCGTCCGGAAAAGCAATTAAATTGCGCTTTACACCTTCTGTGTCGGGTGTCTTATTTTTAAGTTTTTCGATTAACGCCGATTTATCGAGCCAGGAGAAATACAACCATAATATCGAATATGGAAGTAAAAGCATCCATGCAGTATTTATTGACGATTGAAAAAAGATGTCCAACACATCGCGTTGATCACCTGCACGAGGAAAAATTACGGCATATACGGTAAAAAAGAACGACATACTGACCACTTCACCAAACACGTGAAGGGCAAACTGCCATACAAAAAGCTCATGTTTGCGTGTATAACGCATCATTATCAACCGGCTTATCACTACTACAAGCATACCCGTTAAAATGAGTAAACTTGAGAAGAAAAAATATTTCATTTCAGAAATATTCTTGTACCATTCAGTTGAATTAAATGGTTTGAAAATATTAATAAAAAGTAGAGCAAACACGGCTGTTAACAATATCAAACGTGTGACATTGCTCTTTGCATACATGTATGGCGGAATTTTTGATTGCATATTCTCGGGAAATTTTCTGAATGCAAAAGTATATTTTTGAAGCCATATAAACAACTGTTTTTACCCCATCCATATTTTTTTTCACCCCGTTATTTTGATTTACACCCCCCTATTTTGATTTTGGCACAAAGTGCTGATAATCTTCCCATTTAGTGTATTGTTTGATAATTTCAACTTTCATTTGTTGTGAATTTCAAACACTTACAAATATGAATTACAGCAATTTTCAAACATTAATCAATCAAAATCCTGAAAAATTACAATCAGAATCGACTCAGTTTGATGAGATAGTACTTAATTGGTGTAACTTTGAAAGTGACATTATACCCGAATATCAAACGAACAAAGAAACAATTAGTTTACTGAGCGATGAAATTATTGAAAACAAAATCTTCAGGTATCCCGTATTTTCTCCAACAAATAAGATTGACGAAAGCAGAGCTATCATTTTACTTCACGGATTAAATGAGCGTAACTGGAACAAATATTATAGTTGGGCATACTCATTGTGTCAGAAAACAAAACGCACCGTTATTCTTTTTCCATTGGCATTTCATATAAACCGTTCACCGCAATCATGGTCGAACCCACGGTATCTTGAAAAACTTTACAGTCTCCGAAAGACTATTTTAGGTCCAGACAGGAGTGTCAGTTATGCCAATATGGCAATAAGTAGCCGATTATGGGAGAACCCGCTGCGTTTTTTTCACTCTGGGAAACAAACGCTTCAGGATATTGAAAAGCTGATTGGTATAATACAGGATGGGAAACACAGCTATATCGGAAAAAATACTGGGTTTGATATTTTTGCATATTCAATAGGTGCTTTTTTAGCCGAAATAGCTTTAATTGAGAACAAAAACAACCTGTATTCCGACTCAAAATTATTTATTTTTTGTGGCGGAGGTACATTTAATTCAATGTCAGGCAATTCACGTTCCATTATTGACAGATTTGCATTTGAAAAGCTAACAAGTTATTATTCAAGTCAGTTCAAAGCAAATGACACTTTAACCGATCCGTTGGAAGTTTCGTTTAAAGCCATGATTGATGAAAACAATTTCAGAGATATACGAAAATCATTCTTTTCAAAAAACAGTCATCGAATATCCGGCATATTGCTTAAAAAGGATAAGGTAATGTCCTTTAGTGGTTTGGAGCAGGCTGTTGGTTATGAATTGGCACACTCAAATTTTCAATACATTGATTTTGGTTATGATTATTCGCACGAACAACCTTTTCCTCAAAACTCAAATGACCAACGCCCTGCAATAGATGAAAGCTTTGAGTTAGTATTTGATGTTGCATCCCGATTTTTTAAACCCATGACAAATA
>JBLIZK010000142.1:0-11231 GCA_048859825.1 Paludibacter sp. | reverse complement strand
CTTCGCATATTGTTTTCTTGTACAAAGCTGTTGATTCTGAGGAGCTTTGTTCTAAATTTATCTGATGTGGGTAAATAATGTCTAAATTGTTGTAAAACTCTGGAAGTTTGTGTTTTATTCGTTGCCTTCCAGCTATTTGACGGAATGCAAATTCGTAATCAACATCATCAATATGCCTTTTTTTCAACAACAATTCTTTTAAATTATCATGCTGATGTTCTATAATATAGTTTTTTGTTGATAAATTGGGAAGTTGCATTTGTCTCAAAGTTTTTACAAAATTAATCAAATCATCAGAAAACAAATTGTGTAGTTTCTCATTTTCCGTAACTTTGCTTATTATTTTTAGTTTATGAATTATAGCGAAGCTTTAGAATATCTCTACAATCGATTACCGGTTTTTCATCTTTCGGGCGGAAGTGCCTATAAACCAGGTTTTGATAACACTAATCGGTTAATGATGTACCTGGACAACCCTCATACAAAATTCAGGTCGGTACATATTGCAGGTACAAATGGTAAAGGTTCGGTTTCACATTTACTTGCATCTGTACTTCAATCGGCCGGATATAAAGTGGGTTTGTATACATCTCCTCATTTGGTCGATTTTGGAGAACGTATAAAAATTAACGGTCAAATGATTGAAGAACAGTATGTTGTCGATTTTATCGAACAGTCAGCATCGGAGATAGAAAACATACAGCCTTCTTTTTTTGAAGCAACAATGGCAATGGCATTTAAATATTTTGCTGATAATGAGGTAGATATTGCAATAATTGAGGTGGGTCTTGGCGGACGACTCGACAGTACCAACATTATAAAGCCATTGGTTTCAGTAATTACCAATATTAGTTTCGACCATACAGAATATTTAGGCAATACTATACCCGAAATTGCTTTTGAAAAGGCAGGTATTATTAAACCACTAACACCAGTAGTTATAAGCGAAACTCATCCCGAATCGGCTCAGGTATTTCAATCTATGGCTAAAAAAAATAAATCTGCCATATATTTTGCTGATAATGAGATTGATTTAGAATTTGTTGATAGTTCGTATACTACAATGACTGTTCAATTTCGCGAAATGCGTTATCAGGTAGGTCTTACAGGAAAATATCAACTTAAAAACATAAAAGCAGTTTTTAAAACAATTGAATTACTGAATGAGTGTGGTTTAAATTGCACAAATGACCAGATATCCAACGGTTTAAAAAACGTTATTAATATTACCGGTTTTATGGGTCGTTGGCAATGCTTGTCTTTAAATCCATTAATTTTTGTAGATACTGCACATAATTATGCGGGCATACATGAACTAATTATGCATATTAATAGCTTGAATAACAGTAAATTACGATTGGTTTTCGGGATGGTGAAGGATAAAGATATTTCAGCTATTCTTCAAATTCTACCAAAGAAAGCTGTTTATTATTTTACAAATTCCTGTATATCAAGAGCATTGCCTGCTAATGAATTAGCTAATATGGCTGAAGGTTATCAGTTAACTGGCAAAACCTACTCAACCATACCCAATGCTATCCAAACTGTTTTACATGAATCTGAGCCGGATGATTTAATTATTGTTTTTGGTAGTAATTTTGTTGTAGGCGAGGCTATAACTTCATTTAGAGAGCTAAATGTTTGAGGTATTAATTCTTATTGAATAATTTATAAACATAAGGATATATTTTACAAGCTACACAAAATCCAAATGCACTCTCCAGAAATGCACAAAATCCAAAAACAAATGTCAGTATTAAGGTGGCAGTATTCATTTCAAATATATAACATAATAAAATCAATACACTGAATATCAATCCTATTCTGGCAGCAAATACCTTAGGTCCTGCATTGACAAATTTTGAATTGATATTTAAAAACGAGCGTAAATATTTAGAAATGATTGCAAGTATACTATATTTCGAAAGTTCAGTTGCTCTTAAACTAAAATCGATAATCAATAGCAATAAGGGCACTAAACTGTTCGAAAACAGAAAAATAACCAATGTAAGCAATGTGAATGCACCTATAAATCGAGCTGAATTCTCATCAGTTTTTTGAGTAGAAATGGGACATATTGTATTCATAATTTATTATTTTTGAATTATTATTTTATATTGGCAAAATTATTGTAAGTACTATCTCATTACAATACCAACAGTGGCGTAATTTTTATACCATGTATATGGTATTATTATAGAATATTAAAAATGAAACACATTAAACTGCTGATTTTATATTTGTTAGCAACAAGCACTTCCTATGCATCATTGTATAGTAATTATAAAATGGATTATTCCCGAATCAAACCGGGTGAGAAGTATTTTTATACAGCTCACTGGGGTATTCTGACTATTGGTTCGGCGAGTATAGTAGTTGATAGTCGTATATATAAAATTGACAATGTGCCATGTATGAAAATTGATGTTCAAGGTAGAACAAATGGTTTAGCAAAGCTTTTTTATGTACGTGATCAATGGACATCCTATGTAGATACTTCAAAGATATTTACTTATAAATCAACTCGTAGTATTCGCGAAGGTAGCTATAAGTTAGACGAGATTGTTGACTTCGATCATAATAAGCAAAAAGCATATGTCAAAGTTTTCAATAAAACTTTAAAAGAGTTTCAACTTAAAAAAATATACGATACTCCTGAGAATACTCGTGACGTTATTGCAGGATTTATGGTAGTTCGTATGATTAACCTCGAAAACTTTAAAACCGGAGATTATTTTTCAATAAATGGATTTTACGAAGATGAGGGTTATCGAATGAATATACAATACGCTGGGAAGGAAACAATTAAAGTAAATAACAAACAAATTTCGTGTCATAAAATACGTCCGGTTTTACCTAAAAATAAAGTGTTCGATGGACAAAACTCAGTGGAGGTTTGGCTATCAAATGACGATAAACAACACATTGTCAGAGTTAAGGCACGTATGTTTGCCGGAAATATTATAATAAATCAAATCGAAGAAAAAGATTTCAAAAAGTAAATTCCGAAGCAAAAAATACTATCTGTAGTTTTCCGGTTCTGTTATTTCCGATACTTTTCTTATTTTTGTAGTATAAATAGCAAAAAAAAACATCGTGATTGAAATTATTCCAGCCATTGATTTAATTGACGGAAAATGTGTTCGCTTATCACAGGGCGATTATATGCAAAAAACAATATATAACGAAAATCCACTCGAAGTTGCACGGATGTTCGAAGATGCTGGTATTAAGCGTTTACATTTAGTGGATCTGGATGGTGCAAAAGCCAATCATATAGTCAATCACAAAGTGCTCGAATCAATAGCTACTAAAACCAATTTAGTAATTGATTTTGGTGGTGGCTTAAAATCTGATGAAGATTTGAGAATTGCTTTTTCATCAGGTGCGCAAATGATAACAGGTGGAAGTATTGCGGTTAAAAATCCGGAAACTTTCATATCTTGGATTGAAAAATACGGTGAACAAAAAATTATTTTGGGAGCTGATGTAAAAGAAGAAAAAATTGCAGTTGGCGGTTGGCTCGAGACATCTACACTTGATCTAATTCCTTTTATTAATACTTATAAACAAAAAGGAATATCCAGAGTAATTTGTACAGATATTAGCAAGGATGGTATGTTACTGGGTCCGGCGCTCGAATTGTATCGAAAAATAATGTCAAAATTCAATGATTTGTATTTAATTGCCAGTGGAGGTGTTAGTTCAATAAAAGATATTGAGCTGTTGAATGATGCTGGTATACCGGCGGTTATTACCGGCAAAGCTATATATGAAGGAAGAATACAATTATCTGATTTAAAGAAGTTTATTGTATAATCATTATTTGCGAGTATATATATGTATTATACAAATGTATGCCATTCGTAAACATATTGCCATTTATAAAAACAAATAATTCAATATAAATAATTATGCTTAAAGAAATTCTTTCTATTTCAGGAAAACCAGGTTTGTATAAACTGGTTTCTCAGGGAAAAAATATGTTGATAGTTGAATCATTGGTCGATGCAAAAAGAATACCAGCTTACTCAAAAGATAAAGTTGTATCTCTTGGCGATATTGCTATATATACCGAAGATGAAGAAGTGAAACTGGGAATCGTTCTGGAATCTATTAAAACAAAGGAAAATGGTGCTCAATGTAGTATCGATCCAAAATCAGATAATGATACCTTAAGAAAATATATGGAGGAGATTTTACCTGCTTATGATAAAGAACGTGTTTATCCAAGTGACATACGCAAATTGTTAAATTGGTATAATTCCTTAATTAGCAGTGGTGTAGTTGACTTTACAGAAAAGGAAGAAGTGAAAGCTGCTGAATAATAACAAATCAAATGAAATTATCGGAAATAATGGCGCTTCTCGAAACAGAAGCGCCTCTTATGTTACAAGAGAATTATGACAACTCCGGTTTATTAATAGGTAATAAAAACGATGATATTTCAAAAATACTCGTAACTATTGATATAACCGAAGAAGTGGTCAACGAAGCAGTTGAGCATAACTGTAATCTGATAATATCACATCACCCTCTTATTTTTAAGCCTATAAAGAGCATAAATTCTGACTCTGATACGGGTCGCTCTATTATTAAGCTAATCAAGAATAATATTGCTGTATATGCAGCACATACAAATTTTGATAATATCATTTCCGGTGTAAACGGAAAAATAGCTGAAAAGCTTGGTCTGATAAATACAAAAGTTTTACAACCTGCCGAAAATCAGCTTTTTAAACTAATTACTTATGCTCCAAAAATCCACGCCACACACGTACGAGAGGCACTTTTTAATGCCGGAGCAGGCAATATAGGTAATTACGATAAATGTAGTTATAATGTGGAGGGTTATGGAACCTTCAGGGCTGGGAGTGAGGCTCATCCTTTTATTGGAGATATTAATAAACTTCATACTGAGCCGGAAGTCAGAATTGAAGTAATTCTTCCTAAGTCGATAAAACAGAAAGTAATAACTGCATTATTTAATAGTCATCCTTACGAAGAACCAGCATTTGATTTATTAGCTATTGAAAATCAATCTGATAGAATAGGAGCAGGGCTTATTGGTGAATTACCGGATTCATTGGATGAAGTGACCTTTTTGAATTTTCTTAAATCAGTCTTCAATTGTAAAGTGATTAAACACACCGATTTTACTGGTAAACAAATAAAAAAGGTAGCTCTTTGTGGGGGTTCAGGTAGTTTTTTGTTGAAATCTGCTGTTAGAACCGGAGCCGACGTATATGTTTCGGGCGATTTTAAATATCACGATTTCTTCGATGCCCAAAATCATATTTTGGCAGTTGATTTGGGACATTTTGAATCTGAACAATACACAAAACACATTTTTTATGAGATAATTACAAAAAAAATGCCTACATTTGCAGTCCGAATTTCAGAAACAAAAACTAACCCCATAAATTATTTGTAATCAATTATGGCTACAGAACCAAAAATAGAAAAAGAAATTACCGTAGAAGAAAAACTATTTGCATTGTACGATCTTCAAAAAGTAGTTTCAAAAATTGACGAAATCAAGACTTTACGTGGTGAACTTCCTTTAGAAGTTCAGGATTTGGAAGATGAAATCATAGGTTTGTCTACTCGTTTGGATCATTATGATGCTGAAATAAAAGATATTATAGCTAATATTGCAAGCAAGAAAATTGAAATAGAAGAAGCACGGGTAAAAATTGATCGTTACAAAGAGCAACAGGAGAATGTTCGTAACAATCGTGAATTCGACAACTTATCAAAAGAAATTGAATATCAGTCGCTCGAAATTGAATTGTGCGAAAAAAGAATCAGAGAATACACTGCCTCTAAAGAAGCTCGCATGGTTGATCAAAAAGCAACATCTGAAAGACTTTCAGAACGAAAACTTGACCTCGAACAGAAAAAAGGTGAGTTGAATGAAATTATTGCTGAAACAAAGCAAGAAGAAGAAAAACTTCGCGAACAGGCAAAAGAAATCGAATCATTCATTGAAGCTCGACTACTAACTGCTTTTAAACGTATACGTAAAAATGCTCGCAATGGTTTAGCTGTTGTATATGTTCAACGTGATGCTTGCGGTGGTTGCTTTAATAAAATCCCGGCACAACGTCAACTTGACATACGATTAAGAAAGAAAATTATTGTTTGTGAATATTGTGGTAGAATTCTCGTTGACCAGGAGTTAGCAGGAGTTAATCAAAATGTTACTGAATAATTAAATAATAAATTTATAGAGTAGGGTTCAATATCTAAGATATTGGACCCTATTTTTTTTACCTAATTGAAAGATTTTGTGTTTATATTCTGGTATATGTGTGGTGTCATTATGAAAAATTCAAATATTAAATTCTCAAGGAGCCATTTTTGATGTAAGTTATTTCTTATCAGTGTTTTATGTGTAAAATTAATTAATAGTTATTTTATATATCCAGAAAATGATGGGAATTTTTATTCTCAGAAGATTATATCTTCATTTTTTTTATTATTTATCAAAATTCCACTTTATTATTATAATAATGTATGTATATATATATATACTATATGATTGTGTAATGTATAAATGTTGAATACGATAAAAATACAATTATATATTTACTGATAAAATAACATATATATAATATAATAATTTGTCACTACACTTATGTATCGAAACATATATATTTGTATTTTAACTAAAATTATTGATTCAAAAAACATAATTTATGCATTTAATGTATTATAAATCAGTGTATTAAAATTTAATTATAAAGTTATAGTTTAAAATATATATCTATATTTCTTTAATATGTTATTGAAATATAAATATATAAACATAACCATTTGATAATTAGTATTTATATATCTATTTATTTAAATATCTACTTTATATTATATTAATCACATTCATATTTTTTACCAATTGTAAATCAATGATTAAGTACATTTGTAAATTACTATGTCTAAAATTTCAATATACAAATGTTATAGATATATATGTATTGTTAGATACAAATATATATTTGCAAATGTAAAATGATATATATATATTTGTATTCGTTTTTGATAAACCTAATACATAAGTATATAATTAATAAATATGGACGAAAAGGTAAAAATTGAACTCTTAATGAAAGAGTTTAATTTAAATTCAGCTCAGTTTGCCGAAGAAGTAGGAATAAAAATTGCGACTCTCTCCCATATATTAAATGATCGTAATAAACCTAGTTTAGATGTTTTAAAAAAAATACTTTCGAGGTTTAAACAAATCAATCCAGAATGGCTTATTCTTGATAATGGTGCTATGTTTCGTCAAATATTAAATTCTCAGGAGCCTACATTATTCGATAATGTTGATTTAAATAGCAGTAATTCAGTTAAGTATGTACAGGAAATACAGTCTGAAAATACAACTAAAACAGCAGTAATCCAGAATAATCCTACAGTTACTGAAGAAAGTAATATAAAATATGGTTCAAATTCAAATCAAAGCAGCTTTTCTCCTGAAATTCCCCCAGCTTTTGCTTCTAAGATTGAGTATCGTTCAAAATCAATTTCAAAAATTATTATTTATTATGATGATAATACATTTGAAGAATTTAGTACAAATAAGTAAATGAGATTCAGAGTTGTATTATCTCTTTAATTTCGTTATTTTTGCAATAAAATTCTGATTATATAATAATCCGGTAAATTAATAGTATCGGTATGTAATTTTGCATTAATGAAGAAACACTTGTTAGATTTGTTCGTACAAGAAAATAAGCAACTTAACGAACAATATTTTCTCCTAATTTTAGGTAGCAATAAGCCACTACCCGAAATGTTGCCCGGCCAATTTGTTGAAGTTAAAGTAGATAATTCTCCTGATACATTTTTAAGAAGACCAATATCAATAAATTTTGTAGATTATTCGAAAAACGAATTGTGGTTACTTATCCAAATTGCAGGAAAAGGAACCTTAAAACTATCGGAACTTAGCAAAGGGAGTATTTTAAACCTTATATTACCACTTGGTAATACATTTACTTATCCCATATCTAAAGACACTGAAACATTGCTAATTGGAGGTGGTGTAGGTATTGCACCTCTTTTATATTGGGGGAGCAAATTATATGAAAATGGATTTAAATGTAGTTTCCTATTAGGAGGTAGATCAGCAGATAATCTTTTGCAACTTGAAGAGTTTTCGAAGTATGGCAGTGTTTATACAACTACTGAAGATGAAACTCATGGTGAAAAAGGTTATGTAATAGATCATTCCATATTAAAATCAAACAAATTCGGTTATATATATTCTTGTGGTCCAACTCCAATGATGAAAGCTGTTGCTGCATATGCTAAGGCTAATAACATCGATTGTGAAGTCTCACTAGAAAATACGATGGCATGTGGATTTGGAGCATGTTTATGTTGTGTTACTGATAGCGTTGATGGTCATGTTTGTGTTTGTACAGAAGGACCGGTATTTAATATTCAAAAATTAAAATGGTAGATTTAAGTGTGAAGTTGGGTAAAACTCAACTAAAGAACCCAGTGATGACTGCTTCAGGTACATTTGGTTATGGACTTGAATATGAAGATTTTTTTGATTTATCGCGAATAGGCGGAATAGTAGTTAAAGGTACTACCCTTCGGGAGCGTCAGGGAAACGCTTACCCTCGAATGGCTGAGACACCTTCAGGTATGTTAAATGCTGTAGGACTGCAAAATAAGGGCGTTGAATATTTCATTCAAAACATATATCCAAAGATCAAAGATATTAACACCGGAATTTTTGTTAATGTATCAGGAAGTACAATTGAAGATTATATTGTAACTGCTCATTTGATTAATGAACTTGAAAATATACCCGGAATTGAGCTAAACATTTCTTGTCCGAATGTGAAAGAGGGTGGAATGGCATTTGGTACCAGTTGTGCTTCGGCTGCTCAGGTTGTAAAAGAAGTGCGAAGGGTATATAAAAAAGAGCTGATGGTTAAGCTTTCGCCAAATGTGACTGATATTACAGAAATTGCTAAAGCAGTAGAAGATGAAGGAGCTGATTCTATATCGTTGATTAATACGCTATTAGGTATGGCTGTGAATGCAGAGAAACGTAAACCTGTATTATCTACCATTACCGGAGGGTTATCAGGTCCTGCTGTAAAGCCTATAGCCCTCAGAATGGTTTGGCAGGTTGCAAAAGCTGTAAAAGTTCCAATAGTAGGTATGGGTGGTATTATGAATGCGACTGACGCTATTGAATTTATTCTTGCCGGCGCTACAGCAATTCAAATTGGTACCGGAAATTTTGTTGATCCTACAATTCCGGTTCAGGTTGTTGAAGGAATTGAAGATTACCTGATAAGACATAAATATAACTCTGTAAATGATATAATTGGAGCTTTGGAAATATAAATTTGAATGTTTTAGCTTTGAAAAAAATCATTCTATTATCTGTACTGTTATTTCTGTTTTCAAGTTTTTTGCAAAAAAATGATGAAGCAGACTGTCAGCAACAATTTGTTGATGATAATATCATTTTGGTTTTTGCAGGTGATTTAATGGGTCATTCGCCTCAGTTTAAAGCGGCATACAATGCCGAAAAAGATATTTTTGATTATACTCCCAACTTTTCATTCATTAAAAAGTACATCACTAAAGCTGATTATTCTTTTGTAAATCTGGAAGTTACATTGGCGGGTAAACCTTATAGCGGATACCCTTCATTTTCGAGTCCGGATGCAGTAATTGAAGCTGTTAAAGATTCTGGTTTTAATATAGTATTAACAGCTAATAACCATGTTGCTGACAGGGGAAAAACAGGTTTAGAAAGAACACTCAGAGTAATTAATACTAATAATTTAAGGTGGGCAGGTAGTTATAAAAATGCTAACCAAAGAGATTCATTATATCCTCTCATTTTAAATCACAAAAACTATAAAATAGCAGTACTTAATTGCACATATGGTACAAATATGAACCCTGTTTATTCTCCTAATCGGGTAAATATGATTGATACAATTGAATTAAAAACAGATATCGACAAAGCAAAGTTACAAAAACCTGATTTAATACTAGCTGTTATGCACTGGGGTGTTGAATATCAGTTAGATGCCAACACTGAACAAAAACAAATTGCGGATTTTTTGATCAGGAACAATGTTAAACTGGTCGTAGGTTCGCATCCCCATGTGGTTCAAAATTTTGAGAATAGAGGTGAATCATTAACACCTGTAGTATATTCACTCGGCAATTTTATTTCAAATCAAACGAAAGAGAATACCAATGGTGGAATAATTTTGAGAGTCGAAATTGCCATACACTCAGGTAAAATTTCTCTCTCGTATTTACCTGTTTATGTGTATAGAGGAGTATTAAATGGCAAATACAATTACTACCTGATACCCACAATTGATTATATTAAAAATCCTTCCGGCTTTAACATACAAAGTGTTGATAGTCAAAAACTAATTCGTTTTGACAGACTTACGAGACAAAGACTGAACAATATGTCTGTTTGGGACGAGTACTAATTAGTTTAGCTTTCTCAGTATTTTCAGAACTCAATTATTAATAAAATTAAGTCATAATTAGTGCGTAGCAAAAGACAATTTTTCGTATTTTTGTGTATAATTGTTTCAGAACTCATTATACATGGCATTAAATAAATATATTTCTCTTCTTTTTATTATCATTAGTACATCTTTTATCTCGGCTCAAAACAGAAGTCAGCTATATATAGATTATATAAATAATTATGCCGAACTGGCAGTAATTCAACAAAAAGAATATGGTATACCTGCTAGTATTACATTAGCACAGGGACTTTTAGAATCGGGAGCTGGTCAAAGTGAATTTGCCAGAAAATCAAATAATCATTTTGGTATTAAATGCCATGACTGGACTGGTGAAAAAGTCTATCATGACGATGATGCTCGTGGCGAATGCTTTCGAAAATATGATAATGTACTCGATTCGTACCGCGATCATTCTCTCTTTCTTAAAAACAAACCACGATATTCTTTTTTATTTAGCTATAGTTCAGTTGATTATGAATCGTGGGCACATGGTTTAAAAAAAGCCGGGTATGCTACTGATCCTTCGTATGCTTATAAGCTTATTGGGCTTATTGAAAACTACGAACTTCATAAATTTGATTTATTGAAAAATGATTATCAAATATCTGGTAATTCTAAAAACAATGAGAAAATGGGTTCTGTTAATAAAAATAAGGAACAATCAGTTCTTGGTGTTATCCCTTCGGTGACAAC